>DASXOZ010000057.1 GCA_036493895.1 Candidatus Binatia bacterium
TCGACGAGCTCGGAGGGCCGTTGCACGAGAACCATTACCCGGTGGGCTGGTGCTGGGCGGGATCGTCGCCCTTCCAGTGGATGAAGCAAGTGGCATCGCACTTCGGAGGGACGCGCAACGGCCTGGTCATGTCATGGCCGAAAGGCATCGCCGACCGCGGCGGCATGCGCTCGCAATTCCACCACTGCATCGACATCGCGCCCACGATCCTTGAGTTGGCGGGCGTGCCTGAGCCGCGTGAGGTGAACGGCGTGCCGCAAAAGCCGATCGAGGGCATCAGCATGGCGTATACGTTCGCGGCCAAGGACGCGCCGGGCCGGAGAGTCACGCAGTACTTCGAGATGCTCGGCAACCGCGCGCTCTATCACAATGGCTGGGTCGCCGGATGCCTGCACGGCAGGCTGCCTTGGCTCACCTCCGGCGGCGCCAGCTTCGACAACGATACATGGGAGCTCTATAACATCGAGAAGGATTTTTCGCAGGCCAACGACCTCGCCGCCAAGGAGCCCGCGAAGCTGCGCGAGCTGCAGGATCGCTTCATGGCCGAGGCTGCAAAGTACAACGTGCTTCCGCTCGACGATCGATTTGCCCAGCGCGCCGACCCGAGGCTGCATCCGAGTCATATCCGCGGCAAAACGCGCTTTGTCTATCCTGCGGGCACCATCCGCCTCGGAGAGCGTTCCGCGCCGAACACGAAGAACGTTCATCACACGCTCGCTGCCGAGGTGGAGATCCCCAAGGGCGGCGCCGAAGGCGTGCTCGTCTGCTGCGGCGGCATCTCCGGGGGTTTCTCGCTCTTCATCAAGGACGGCAGGCTCCACTGGGAACACAACTACTACAACGAGATCCGCTATCGCGCGTCGTCGACGGAGAAGATTCCACCGGGGCACCACGTGCTGTCCGCGGAAGTGAAAGTCGACAAGGAAGGCAAGTTCGGCGGCGGTGGAAAGGTGACCCTTCGCGTGGACAAGAAGAAGGTCGGCGAAGGTCGTTTCGAAAAACAGGTCGCCGGGTATTTCACCGTCAACGAAACTTTCGACGTCGGCTGCGACACGGTCTCGCCGGTCTCGGACGTGTACAAATCGCCGTTCCCCTTCACCGGCACGATCATCAAGGTGATGGTCGATATCAGTGAGGCGACGTTCGAGGAACTTGCGGAACAACACGAGGCGCGAGCGCGGCTCGCGATGGCGACGCAATGAATGGCACCGTCAAGCCCAACATCGTTTTCATCCTGATGGACAACCTCGGGTATGGGGAGCTGGGTTGTTACGGCGGAGGGATCGTGCGCGGCGCGCCGACGCCTCGCATCGACAAGCTGGCGACCGAAGGGACGAGACTGCTCAACTTCAATGTCGAGGCGCAATGCACGCCGAGCCGGTCGGCGATCATGACCGGGCGGTTTTCTATCCGGTCGGGAACGCATTCGGTGCCGATCGGCGAGGGTTTCGACGGCCTCACGCAATGGGAAGTGACGATCGCCAAGCTCCTTTCCGAAGCGGGCTACGGAACCGGTCATTTCGGCAAGTGGCATTTGGGGAGCGCCGACGGACGACTGCCGAACGATCAGGGCTTCGACGAGTGGTACGGCATCCCGCGCACCACGGACGAAGCATTCTGGCCGTCGGAACCGGCGGCCAAGGCGGCGGGTATAGCGTTCACGCACATCATGGAAGGCCGCAAGGGCGAGAAGAGCCGCGAGCTCGAAGTCTACGACCTGGACCAGCGCCGGTTGATCGATGCGGAGATCACGCGCCGGACCATCGACTTCATAACTCGCAGCGCGCGGTCGGGCAAGCCGTTCTATGCCTACGTCCCGTACACGCAGGTGCACTTCCCGACGCTGCCGAATCCGAAGTTCGCGGGCAAGACTGGCTATGGCGACTTTCCCGATGCGCTCGCCGAAATGGACGCGCACGTGGGAGAAATTCTCGACGCGGTCGATGCGCTCGGCATTCGCGACAACACCCTGATCGTCTTCACGAGCGACAACGGCCCGGAAGCCACTTGGCCGTGGCAAGGTTCCTCGGGACCGTGGCGCGGGTACTACTTCACGCATATGGAAGGCTCGCTGCGAGTTCCCTTCATCGTCCGATGGCCGGGCCAGATTCCCGCCGGACGCGTGAGCAACGAGATCGTGCACGAGGTGGACACGTTTACGAGCCTCGCCAGCATCGCACGCGCCCTGGTGCCGCAGGATCGGGCGATCGACGGCGTCGACCAGACCGAGTTTCTGCTCGGCAAGTCCGACACGTCGAACCGCGAGGGTTTCCCGGTGTTCGTGGCCGACCGCCTCGAAGCGGTCAAATGGCGAAACTGGAAGATCGTGTTCTACGACGAGCAGCGCGACTGGTGGACGCCGCCCATCAAACTCGGATCACCCAAAGCGTTCGATCTCATCACCGACCCGAAGGAAGAATACCCGGCAACCGCCCTGCGCAACACGTGGAACGCGGGGCCGGCCATGAACATCATCGTCGAGTTCGAGAAAAGCCTGAAGGAGTACCCGCCCATCGCGCCCGGAACGCCTGATCCATACCGGCCGCCGAAGTGACGCGCGGATTCCGTGGAATCCGACAGGGCCATGCATTTACGTACATCGACTAACGCGTTCGGAGGATGATGATGATCGGACCTGCAGAGATCTTTACGATCTTCTTCGTCACGCTCGGGCCGCTCAAGATCCTGGGTCCATTCGCGAACAGAACGCGCGACCTCGACGACGCGACGATGCGCAAAGTCGCGATGTGGGCGTTCGTGATTGCGACTGCCGCCGTCATCGTTGGAAGCCTGATCGGACGAGCGATTGCCGCAAAGTGGCACGTTTCGATCGGCTCGCTTCTCATTGCCGCCGGCATCATTTTTCTGCTCGTCGCGCTGAAGCAGCTCCTGGAACAGTACGAGCCGCCGCACGCGTCGGAAACGCCGCCTCCGTTGCCGCAATCGCCGATGGCTGCGGCCGTGCGGCTGCTTTTTCCGATCGTGCTAACGCCTTACGGCATCGCGGCGGCAATCGTGCTTCTGGCGGGCAGTACCGAAACGGAGCGCACCGAGCTCATTCTCGCTTTGCTCGTGGCCGTGATGGCCATCAATCTCCTGGCAATGCTGTTTGCGCGCAAGATTCTCGTCGGCTTCACGATGATCGTGCTGCAGGTCCTGGGCGCCGTGCTGGGCGTCCTTCAGGCCGGTCTGGCAATCGAGTTCATCGTGCGCGGGTTGCGCGAGCTAAAAATCGTCAGCGGCTGAACGGGATACTGAAAGGGACTGGAACAGAGTGTTCGCGCCCGATAGCAAACGACATTGATCTATCTTTAAAGGAGACGACAATGGCAGCGACCAAAACAATCAAACCCAACATCCTGGTCATCTGGGGCGACGACATCGGCATCTCGAACCTGAGCTGCTACTCCCAGGGACTGATGGGATATAGAACCCCCAATATCGACCGCATCGCGAAAGAAGGAATGCTGTTCACCGACTCCTACGGCGAGCAGTCGTGCACCGCGGGCCGCTCGTCGTTCATCTCCGGGCAGAGCGTGTACCGCACCGGGCTGTCGAAGGTCGGCTCTCCCGGCGCGCCGCAGGGCCTGAAGGCGGAGACGGTGACGATCGCGGACTTGCTCAAGGAACAGGGCTACACGACGGGCCAGTTCGGCAAGAACCACCTCGGCGACCGCAACGAGTACCTGCCCACCGTGCACGGCTTCGACGAGTTCTTCGGCAACCTCTACCACCTCAACGCCGAGGAAGAACCGGAGATGGCGAACTATCCCAAGGACCCGAAGTTCCGGGAGACGATGGGGCCGCGCGGCGTCATCCACTCGTGGGCCACCGACAAGGACGACGCCACCGAGCATCAGCGCTGGGGGCGGGTCGGCAAGCAGAAGATCGAGGACACCGGGCCGCTTACCAGGAAGCGCATGGAGACGTGCGATGACGAGTTCGTGGCCGCTGCCACCGACTTCATCAAGCGCCAGCACGAGGCGGGCAAGCCGTTCTTCGTGTGGCTCAACACTACCCACATGCACTGGATCACCCACACCAAGCCGGCGAGCCTGGGCCAGTCCGGCCGCTGGCAGTCGCCGTACCACGACACCATGATCGACCACGATAAGAACGTGGGCCAGATGCTCGAGCTGCTGGACAAACTCGGCATCGCCGACGATACCTTCGTGATGTACTCCTCCGACAACGGCCCGCACATGAACACTTGGCCGGACGGCCGGATGACCCCGTTCCGTAGCGAGAAGAACACCAACTGGGAGGGAGCTTTCCGCGTGCCGAAGCTGGTGCGCTGGCCGGGCAAGATCGCCCCGGGCAGCGTGTCCAACGGGATCGTGCAACACCACGACTGGCTGCCGACCTTGCTCGCCATTGCCGGCGACAGCGGCGTCGTGGACAGGCTGAAGAAGGGCGCCACCGTTAACGGCAAGACGTTCAAGAATCACATCGACGGGTACAACCTGCTGCCACATTTGACCGGCGAACAGAAAGCCAGCCCGCGGCAGGGCGTTTTCTACTTCAGCGACGACGGGGACGTGCTGGGGCTGCGCTTCAACCATTGGAAGATCGTCTTCATGGAGCAGCGCTGTCAGGGGACGCTGCAAGTCTGGGCCGAGCCATTCACGCGCCTGCGGCTGCCCAAGCTGTTCAACCTGCGTACGGATCCGTATGAACGTGCGGATACGACATCGAATACGTACTACGACTGGCTGCTCCACAACGGCTACATCATGCTCGGGGCCCAGACGATCGTGGCCAAGTTCATGGAGACGTTCAAGGAATTCCCGCCTGCGCAGAAGCCCGGCTCGTTCACGATCGACGATGCGAAGGACAAGATGACGGAGAGCGCAGGAAGCAGCGGCCATTGATAATGGCGCGAATCTGACGGAGGGATTTCTTTAGTGGACGCACTCGATATCGATACCCCGGCGCGAACGACACCGTTCGGCGTGCCACCTGCCGAGGACATGATCTGGATTTCCGGCGGCACATTTCGCATGGGGTCCGACGATCACTATCCGGAGGAGGCGCCGGCGCACAACGTCACGGTCGGCGGCTTCTGGATGGATCGCTGTGCAGTAACGAATGCGCAGTTCAAGCGGTTCGTCGAGGCCACCGGCTATGTGACGCTCGCCGAACGTCCGGCCAATCCGGCCGACTATCCGGACGCCAAACCGGAGATGCTCGTCCCGTCTTCGGTGCTGTTCAAGAAGGCATCGGGGCCGGTCGATCTTCGCAATCACTACAACTGGTGGGTCTACGTGCCGGGCGCCGACTGGCGCCACCCGCGCGGGCCGGCGAGCAGCATCCGGAAGCTGATGGATCACCCGGTCGTGCACGTGGCGTTCGAGGACGCGGAGGCCTATACAAAGTGGGCACGACGGGAATTGCCGACCGAGGCGGAATGGGAGTTCGCGGCGCGGGGCGGTCTCGAATACGCCGAGTTCGCCTGGGGCGACGAATACATGCCCGGCGGCAAGCCGATGGCCAATACCTGGCAGGGTGAGTTTCCATGGCAGAATCGTTGCGAGGACGGGTACGAGTGGACGGCGCCGGTCGGCGCCTTCCCGCCGAACGGATATGGGCTCTATGAAATGGCCGGCAACGTCTGGGAGTGGACTACCGACTGGTACCAGGACCACGGCAAGATCAAGCACGCGTGCTGCACGATCGACAATCCGCGCGGCGGGGCGCCGGAAGAGAGCCTCGACCCGAGAACTCCCGATATCCAGATTCCGCGCAAGGTTATGAAGGGCGGTTCGTACCTCTGCGCGCCGAACTACTGCCGCCGCTACCGACCGGCGGCGCGAATGGCGCAGGCCGTCGACACG
>DASXOZ010000058.1 GCA_036493895.1 Candidatus Binatia bacterium
GACCATCCGCACGGCGGCGGCGAGGGCAAGTCGAAGGGAGGCCGGCACCCGGTCACCCCGTGGGGCGTGCCGACGCTCGGGAAGCGCACGCGCCGCAAGCACAAGGAGTCGAACAAGCTGATCGTCCGCGCCAGGCGGCGCGGCAAGGAGGGTCGTCGCTAGTGAGTAGATCCAGCAAGAAGGGGCCGTTCGTCGAGCAGCGCCTGCTCGACCGCATCGGCAAGATGAACGACGGCGGCCAGAAGACGATGATCCGCACCTGGTCGCGGACGTCGACGATCTTCCCGGAGATGGTCGGCCACACGATCGCGGTCCACGACGGCCGCAAGCACGTGCCGGTCTTCATCTCCGAGCAGATGGTCGGCCACAAGCTCGGCGAGTTCGCCCCGACGCGGACCTTCCGCGGCCACTCGGGCGACCGCGCGGCAAAGGTCAAGAGGTAATGGCAACGGTAGAGACACAAGCGCAGCAGGTTCGGGCCCAGGCGAAGTGGGTGCATTCGAGCGCGCGCAAGGCGCGGCTCGTCACCGACCTCATCCGCGGGCGCTCCGTGCCCGAGGCGCGCACGATCCTCGCGTTCTCGCAGCGCGCGGTTGCGCGCGACATCGAGAAGGTGCTGCGCTCCGCGGTCGCTAACGCCGAGTCGCGTCCAGACCGGCACTGGAACGGCGACGAGCTCGTCGTCGTCACCGCGTACGCCGACGAGGGCCCGACGCTGAAGCGCTGGCAGGCCCGCGCCCGCGGACGCGCGTCGAAGATCTTCAAGCGGACGTGCCACATCACCGTCGTGCTCGAGCAGGCGGAGACCGAGAGGACGGGGAGCTAGTGGGACAGAAAATTCATCCCGGCGGCCTGCGGGTGGGGATCATCCACCGCTGGAAGTCGAACTGGTACACGGGCAAGAAGGAGTTCCCTGCGTACCTGCTCGAGGACGTGAAGATCCGCGAGCACATCTACAAGAAGCTCGCGCACGCGGGGCTGTCGGACATCCTCATCCAGAAGGACAAGCAGCGCATCACCGTGGACATCTTCACGGCGCGCCCCGGCATCGTCATCGGCAAGTCCGGTGTCGAGGTCGACGCGCTGCGCCGCGAGCTGCACGCGCTGACGCAGAAGAACGTCCACATCAACATCAACGAGATCAAGCGCCCCGAGCTGGACGCGAAGCTCGTCGCGCAGTCGATCGCCGAGCAGCTGTCGAACCGCGTCGCCTTCCGGCGCGCGATGAAGCGTGCGCTCGCATCCGCGATCCGCTCCGGCGCCGCCGGCGTGAAGATCCAGTGCTCCGGCCGCCTCGGCGGCGGCGAGATGAGCCGGCGGGAGACCTACAGCGAGGGCCGCGTCCCTCTTCACACCATTCGCGCGGACATCGACTACGGCTTCGTGGAAGCGAAGACGACGTACGGCCGCATCGGCGTGAAGGTCTGGATCAACAAGGGCGAGATCATGCCGGAGGGCTACGAGGGCATCTCGGTCGGCGATCAGCGGCTCGGCGACCAGGACACGAAGCGCCGCCGCGGCGGCGCAGTCGAGGGCCTCGGCGCGTCCCGTGAGAGCGCGCGCGGGCGCGGCCCCGACCGCGAGGGCCTCGGCCCGGTGCGCCCCGGCAGGCGGCGCGGCCCGGGCGGCGGCGCCGGCGGTGGAGGCGGACGGCCCGGTCAGCGCCGCGGCCCCGGTGCGGGTGCGCGCCCGGCCGGCGGTGGCGGCGGCGGCGGCGGCGGCGGCGCAGCGCGTCCCCGGCGCGACGCGAACGTGGAGAAGCCGCGCACGGACGACGCGGGCACGAGCGCCGAAGGGCGCGAGCAGCCCGTGATCGAGCCGCAGGTGGAGGAGACGCCGAAGCCCGTCGCGGACGCGCCGGACACGACCACGCCGAAGCAGCAGGTCGAGGATCCGACGAAGCTCGACCAGTCGGGAGATCCGGCGCAGGAGAAGCCGAAGCGGAGCCCGCGGAAGACGAAGGAGTCCTAAGCGATGTTGATGCCGAAGAAGACGAAGTTCCGCAAGGTCCATCGCGGCCGCCGTGCCGGCGAGACGAAGGGCCAGTCGACCGTGCAGTTCGGCGACTACGGCCTGAAGGCGACCGAGCGGGGCTGGATCACGAACCGCCAGATCGAGGCGGCTCGTATCGCCATGACGCGCAAGATCAAGCGCGGCGGCAAGGTCTGGATCAACGTCTTCCCGGACAAGTCGTATACGAAGAAGCCGGCCGAGACCCGCATGGGCTCGGGCAAGGGCTCACCCGAGGGCTGGGTGGCCGTGATCAAGCCGGGGCGCGTCATGTTCGAGCTGGCGGGCGTGCCCGAGCCGCTCGCGAAGGACGCGCTCAAGCTCGCGGGTCAGAAGTTGTCCATCAAGTCGAAGATCGTGAAACGGGAGGCCGAGCTCTTTGACTAGGCCGAGCGAACTGAGAGACCTGACCGACGACGAGCTGGAGCACCGGCTCGTGGAGCGGCGGCAGGAGCTGTTCAACCTCCGCTTCCAGTCGGTCACCGGCGCGCTCGAGAACAGCGCGCGGCTGAAGCTGACCAAGCGCGAGATCGCGCGGATCTTGACCGTTGTGAATGAACGTGAAGAGGCAAAGGGACGTGCATGAGCGAAGAGACCGAGAACACAGAAGAGACCACCGAGACCGCCGAGGCAGAGGCCCCGGTGTCAGACACCGACACGCCGGTTGCCGAGGAGCCGGTGGCCGAAGAGGCTGCAGCTCCGGCTGCCGAGGAGCCTGCCGCGCCTCCTGCGGCCGAAGAGCCGGCGGCTCCGCCTGCGCAGTCGGAGCCCAAGAAGAAGCGCAAGCATCTTCCGCGCGCCGAGCGCCCCAAGAAGGGGCGGCGCGTGCACGTGCCCGCAGCCGAGCGCAAGCCGATCGTGCGCCTGCCGAAGCCCGAGCACGACCGCGGGCGCAGCCAGGAGCGCCGCGGCGTCGTCGTCTCGAGCGCGATGGACAAGACGATCGTCGTCAAGGTGGACGTGATCAAGCAGCACCCGCGGTACAAGAAGGTCGTTCGCCGCTCGGTCAAGTTCCACGCCCACGACGAGCAGAACTCCGCCAACGTCGGCGACGTCGTGCGCATCGTCGAGACGCGCCCGTTGTCGGCGACGAAGCGCTGGCGGCTCGCAGAGATCGTCGAGGCTGCCAAGTGATCCAGCAGGAATCCCGCCTGAAGGTCGCCGACAACACCGGCGCCCGCGAGCTTCTCTGCATCCGCGTGATGGGCGGCCACCACCGCCGCTACGCGCGCGTCGGCGACATCATCGTCGGCACCGTCAAGACGGCCACGCCGCAGGGCGCCGTCAAGAAGGGCGAGGTCGTCCGCGCCGTGGTCGTCCGCACGCGCAAGCCCTTCGGCCGCGTCGACGGCACGTCGATCGCGTTCGACGAGAACGCCGCAGTGATCATCGACGCGCAGCGCAATCCGCGCGGCACCCGCATCTTCGGGCCGGTCGCGCGCGAGCTGCGCGAGAAGAACTTCATGAAGATCGTCTCGCTCGCCCCGGAGGTGTTGTAGATGGCCCAGACGATGAAGATCCGCCAGGGCGACATCGTGCACGTCATTCGCGGCAAGGACCGCGGCAAGGAAGGCCGCGTCATCGCCTCGATGCCGAAGGACGGCCGCGTGCTCGTCGAGAACGTCAACATGGTCAAGCGGCACCAGCGCCCGCGTCCGATCCAGAACGCGAACCGCATGGGCGGCCCGTCGATCGTTCCCGGCGGGATCATCGAGAAGTCGGCGCCGCTCCCGGTCTCGAACGTGATGATCGTCTGCCCGACGTGCAAGAAGCCGACGCGCGTCGGCACCGTCCTGAAGACCGTGAAGGACAAGCAGGTCCGCGTCCGCGTGTGCAAGCACGCCGACTGCGGCCAGGAGATCGACAAGTCATGAGCGCAGCAGCCACGGACACCTACACGCCTCGCCTGAAGGTGCGCTACGAGAGCGAGATCCGTCCGCAGCTGAAGGACGATCTCGGTCTCGACTCCGTCATGCAGGTGCCGCGCCTCCAGAAGATCACGCTGAACATGGGCGTGGGCGAGGCGAAGACGGATGCGAAGCTGCTCGACTCGGCTGTCGAGGAGCTGACGACGATCGCCGGCCAGCGCGCACAGGTACGCCGCGCGCGGAAGTCGATCGCGCAGTTCAAGGTGCGCGAGGGCATGCCGGTGGGCGCGAAGGTGACGCTCCGCGGCGCGCGCATGTACGAGTTCCTCGACCGGCTGATCTCGATCGCGCTGCCACGCATCCGCGACTTCAGGGGCCTCAACCCCGGCTCGTTCGACGGCCGCGGCAACTACTCGCTCGGCGTGCGCGAGCAGATCATCTTCCCTGAGATCAACTACGACGACATCCAGCAGGTACGCGGCCTCGACGTGACGATCACGACCAGCGCCGAGACCGACGATCACGCCCGCGCCCTTCTGCAGGCACTCGGCCTGCCGTTCGGCGAAGGGCCAAGGAGGGACTAAGTGGCAAAGACGAGCCTCGTCGTCAAGCAGAAGCGTCCGCAGAAGTACCGGGTGCGCAACTACACGCGCTGCAACCGGTGCGGCCGGCCGCGCGCGGTATTCCGCAAGTTCGGGCTCTGCCGCATCTGCCTGCGCGACCTCGCCCATCAGGGCGCGATCCCCGGCATGACGAAATCGAGCTGGTGACGCGATGTTGACCGATCCGATCGCCGACATGCTCACCCGCATCCGGAACGCGAACAAGGCGCTCCAGGACAAGGCAGTCATGCCGACGTCGCGCATGAAGGTGGAGATCGCCCGCCTCCTGAAGGAGGAGGGCTACATCCGGGACTATCACGTCGAGAAGGGCGAATC
>DASXOZ010000059.1 GCA_036493895.1 Candidatus Binatia bacterium
TGCTGTAGCGCAGCCCTTCAGGGCTGCCGATGCTGTAGCGCAGCCCTTCAGGGCTGCCGATGCTGTAGCGCAGCCCTTCAGGGCTGCCGATGCCGCAGCGCAGTTCTTCAGGGTTGCCGATGCTGTAGCGCAGTTCTTCAGGGCTGCCGATGCCGCAGCGCAGTTCTTCAGGGCTGCCGATGCCGCAGCGCAGTTCTTCAGGGCTGCCGATGCTGTAGCGCAGTTCTTCAGGGGCTGCCGATGCTGTAGCGCAGCCCTTCAGGGCTGCCGATGCTGCCGCGCCGGTCTTCAGCCGTGCCTCGGCACCTCGTTTGCCTGCGAACCAAGCATGTTTCCCAAGCGAACGCGTCTGAAGACGTTCGACTATGTCGGCGCCTATCGCTACTTCCTCACGTTCTGTACCTCCAACCACCACGAAGCGTTCACGTCGGCGGCGAATGTAGAACTCGTGCTCACGCAGATCGTCCGCGCTGCCCGAGAGGCGGGGTTTGAAATCATTGCGTACTGCTTCATGCCTGATCACGTGCACTTGTTGATCGAAGGAGCGGCACCCAATTCCGAGATGAAACAGTTCGCAAAACTTGCGAAGCAGTACGCCGGTTTCTACTACAAGCAGCGCTGCGGCCGCCGGCTGTGGCAGCCCAGTTACTGGGATCGTGTCCTGCGCGACGAAGAAGACACGTGGAGCGTCGCGCGATACATCGTGGAGAACCCGCTGACCGATGGCCTCGCGCGGAGCGCGGACGAGCATCCGTTTCTTGGATCGTGTGTCGTAGGCAAGCGGGAACTGCTGTTCGCCGTCAGTTGTTCGAAGCCGTGGACGCGCGGGTGAAGAGCGTTCTCGCTACGAGAACGCTCTTCACCCGCGAGGCAGGCGTAAACGCCTGCGCTACAGGCGTTGTAGCCAGCCGTTGTTAGAGGCCGTTGTAGAGGCCGTTGGAGACGCCGTCGTAGCGCAACCCTTCAGGGCTGCCCGCAGCGCGCGACACGATCGCAGGCCCAGGGTGAGGCAGGCGTAAACGCCTGCGCAACAGCCGTTGTAGAGGCCGTTGGGGACGCCGTCGTAGCGCAGCCCTTCAGAGCTGCCCGTCGCGCGCGACACGATCACAAGCCCGACGGCGCCAGACTCGGCCCGCGTTTCAGGAACCGGCCCGCGCCTTTCGTGCCGACGAACCGGTCGCCCTCGATGATCACGCTCCCCTGCGAGATCACATACGCCGGCGCGCCTTCGACGACCCTTCCCTCGTACGGGTTGTAGTCGACCCGCATGTGCAGGGTCTTGACGCCGAGCGTCTGCCGCTTCTTCGGATCGAAGACGACGAGGTCGGCGTCGCTGCCGATCGCGATGGTGCCCTTGCGCGGAAACAGCCCGAACATCTTCGCCGGTGCCGTCGAGCACAATTCGACGAAGCGGTTGAGGCTGATGCGTCCCTTGCGCACGCCGCCGTCGTGCACGAGCGTCAGGCGCGTCTCGATACCGGGCGCGCCGTTCGGGATCTTGCTGAAGTCGTCCGTGCCGATTTCCTTCTGGCCGGCCATGCAGAACGGACAGTGGTCGGTCGAGATGACCTGCAAGTCGTTCTTGTTCAGCCCCTGCCACAACACGTCCTGGTGCCATTTCTCGCGCAGCGGCGGCGACATCACGTATTTCGCGCCGTCGAAGCCGGGCTCCTCGTAGTTGTCGTAGGACAGGAACAGATACTGGGGGCACGTCTCGGCATAGGCCGGCAGGCCCATGTCGCGAGCCTCGCGGACTTTCTGCAGCGCGTCCGACGACGACAGATGGACGATGTAGATCGGGACGCCGGCCATCTCGGCGAGGGCGATGGCGCGGCCGGTGGCTTCGCTTTCGGCGCGCGGCGGACGCGTCAGCGCGTGGTACTTCGGCGCCTTCTCGCCGCGGCGTAGCGCTTCCTGGACGAGCAGATCGATGACGCCGCCGTTCTCGGCATGCATGCAGACGAGGCCACCGTTCTCGCCGGTCCGCCGCAGCGCGCGGAAGATCGTCGCATCGTCGACCATGAACACGCCCGGGTACGCCATGAACAGCTTGAAACTGGTCACCCCTTCGTTGCGCACCATCGTGTCCATGTCGCCGAGCCCGGCGTCGGGCAGCTCGGTGACGATCATGTGGAACGAGTAGTCGACGACGGCTTTGCCGGACGCCTTCTTCATCCACTCGTCGAGCGCGTGCCGCATGGTCTGTCCGCGGTACTGGATGGCGAAGTCGACCAGACACGTCGTGCCGCCGAAGGCGGCGGCAATCGTGCCGGTTTCGAAGTCGTCGGCCGAGGTCGTGCCGCCGAACGGCATGTCGAGATGGGTATGGACGTCGATCCCGCCCGGGAGCACGTACTGCCCCGAGGCGTCGATCGTGCGTTCGGCCTGATAACGATGGGCGGGGAGGTCGCGTCCGATCGCCGTGACGAGTCCGTTCTCGCAGAAGACGTCGGCGACGTAGTCGTCCGACGCGGTGATCACGCGTCCGCCGGTGATGAGGAGCGACATCGCGGGCCATGATGGCACAGGACGACGGCGGGCCGCGGTTGCAAGAAATCCCAGCTCGATCGTTCTAAGGCCAGAGGGAGTTCTGGCATGGCCGATCCGCGCCTGTATCAGATTGGTACGCTCGCTGTCCTGCTCGTCTATGGAATAGGGTGGCTCGAATTCGACATCACCCCCGTGCGCGCGGCGCTCATCCTGGCGAGCGTGCTGGGCACGCAGTGGTTGTGCGATCGGCTCAGCGGATCGCCCGCGCGGTTCGCATCGACGTCGCGTAGCGCGCTCATCTCGGGGCTGTCGCTGTGTCTCCTGGTGCGGACGAACGACCCTGCCCTGGCCTGCGCGGCCGGAGTCATTGCCGTCGCCAGCAAATTCCTGATCCGCATCCGCGGCAAGCACGTTTTCAATCCCACCAACGGCGCCCTCGTGGCGATGCTGCTGCTGACCGGGAACGTGTGGGTCTCGCCAGGTCAATGGGGAGCCGCCGCGTTCTTCGCGTTCCTGATGGCGTGCGCCGGCTCGCTGGTCGTCACGCGCGCGGCGCGATCGGACGTGACGCTGGCGTTCATCGCCTGCTACGGCGCGCTCGTCATCGGTCGCTCGCTGTACCTCGGCGAGCCGATGACGATTCCCCTTCATCGCCTCGAGAGCGGCGGGTTCCTGCTCTTCAGCTTCTTCATGATTTCCGATCCGAAGACCACTCCCGATTCGCGCGCCGGACGGATCTGCTTTGCCGCGCTGGTCGCGGCGACTGCGTGGTACGTGCAGTTCCGGCTGTTCCGGACGAACGGCGTGCTCTGGTCGCTGGCGGCATGGTCGCTGGCAGTGCCGGCCCTCGATCGCCTGCTGCCGGCGGCGCGCTACATCTGGGCGTCTGCACCGGCGCCTTCGCGTTCCACGGCAACCACGACAGGCGCGGACAGTCCGCTGACGAGCCGCGCGGCCTGACGGCCAACGAAAGAGGAGAGACTCATGAAACGACTGTTCTTTGGCGCAGCGCTCGCGGCCACGATCGGCTGGTCGAGTGCCACGATCGGGGCGTTCTGCGGCTTCTACGTCGCCAAGGCCGACACCAAGCTGTTCAACCGCGCCTCGCAGGTCGTGCTCGTGCGCGACGGCGACCGCACGGTCATGACGATGGCGAGCGATTTTCAGGGAGACATGAAGGAGTTCGCGGTCGTGATTCCGGTGCCGACGTTCCTGACCCGCGAGCAGATCCACGTCGGCGACAAGGCGCTCGTCGATCACCTCGACGCGTACTCGGCGCCGCGGCTGGTCGAGTACTTCGACGATGACCCGTGTGACCGCCGCCGCTATGACATGGCGATGCCGATGGCGGCACCGGCGGCCGCCAGGGACGCGGCGAGCCGCGCCAAGTCGCTCGGCGTCACGATCGAGGCGCAGTACACCGTCGGCGAATACGACATTCTGATTCTGTCGGCGCAGGAAAGCTCAGGCCTGGAGACGTGGCTGCGGCAGAACGGCTACCGCATCCCGAGCGGCGCGTCGCCGGTGATTGCCAGCTACCTGAAGCAGAACATGCGCTTCTTCGTCGCCCGCGTCAACCTCACGGAGCAGGCGAAGCTCGGCTACGCCTATCTGCGCCCGCTGCAGGTCGCCTACGAGTCGCCGAAGTTCATGCTGCCCATCCGGCTCGGCATGGCGAACGCGAGCGGCCCGCAGGATCTCTTCGTCTACGCGCTGACGCGGAACGGGCGCATCGAGACGACGAACTATCGTACGGTCAAACTGCCATCCGAGATGGACCTGCCGGTGTATCTGAAAGACCCGGGAGAGTTCTCGACGTTCTACAAGGCGATGTTCACGCGGCAGGTCGAGCGGCAGGATCGCAGCGCTGTGTTCACCGAGTACGCCTGGGACATGCGCTGGTGCGATCCGTGCGCGGCCGATCCGCTGTCGGCCGACGAACTGCGGCGGCTTGGCGTGTTCTGGAGCGGCGACACGCGCGGTGGCGCGGCGAGCGCGTTCCTGACCAGGCTCCACGTGCGCTACGACAGCGCGCACTTTCCCGAGGACCTCGTGTTCCAGGAGACGTCCGACCGGAGCAACTTCCAGGCGCGCTATGTGCTGCGTCACCCGTGGACCGGCGCTGGCTCCTGCCCGGCGGCGGCCGAATACAGCCGGACGCTCGTCGACCGCCACACCCGCGAGGCCGAGCAGCTGGCGGCGTTGACCGGGTGGAACCTCGCCGAGATACGTAAGAAGATGGGATCGGACGTCGCGGCTGGTCCGGAACCGGCGTGGTGGACGCGGCTGTGGAAGTGACGCTGCCGTACGAGCGAGTGGAGGGGCGAACGAGCAGCGCGAGTGAGCCACGCGACCGGAGCGCGCCGGCGGAGCGGCGCGCGCGCGAGCGTGTAGGGGAGTCCGAGGGGC
>DASXOZ010000060.1 GCA_036493895.1 Candidatus Binatia bacterium
CCTTGCCCGCGCTCGCTACGTCCTCGGCCGCGATCGCGGTACGCGCTTCGCGCGTCAATGCGGCCTGCGGAGCCGCTCGCACGGGCAAGGCCTGCGCCCGCCCGGCGGCGCGGAGGTTTGCGCGTAGGCAATGCCCGCGCCTGCTACGTCCTCGGCCGCGATCGCGCTGCGCGCTCCGCCCCACGCGTTCGTGCGGTTTGCCCGGGTCGCTCGTTACGGGAAGTAGAAGGCGGGGGCACCCACTTTTCTTTTCGCGACGAGGATCACGATGGCTGGTATCGTTTCGTTCGCAAGCTACGTTCCCTTCCACCGCATCGCGCGCAAGACCATTGCGCAGGCGCTCGGCACCGGCGGCGGCAAGGGCGAGCGTTCGGTTGCCTCCTACGACGAAGACACGGTGACGATGGCGGTCGAAGCCGCGCGCGATTGTGTTCGCAGGCGCGATACGGCCGGGGTCAAGGCACTGTACTTCGCGACGACGGAGCCGCCTTACGTCGAGAAGCTCAATTCCGCGACGATCCATGCGGCGCTCGATCTTCCTGCTGCCGTGCGCTGTCTCGACATCTCGTGCTCGATCCGCGCCGGAGCCGGCTCGTTGCTCGCGGCGCATGACGCCGCAGTGGCCGGCGGACAGGCGCTGGCGACGATGGCCGACATCCGCATCGGTGCCCCCGAGGGAAGCGCCGAGAGCAGCGGCGGCGACGGCGCGGCCGCGTTCCTGTTCGGCACGAGCGACGTCATCGCGCAGGTGGAAGCCACCTGGAGCGGGACCCTCGAGTTCCTCAGCAGCTGGCGCGTGGCGGGACAGCGGTATTCGAAAACCTGGGAGGAGCGCTTTTCGCTGACCCAGGGTTGGGGGCCGCTGCTGGCAGACGCCGCAAAAAACCTTCTCGCTTCGGCCAAGGTTTCTCCCGCCGACATCGCGTGGTTCGTCGTCGACGCGCCCAACGCCCGTGCCAGCGCCGGTTTTCTCGCGCAGGCCGGAATTCCCGCCGAAAAGATCATCGATGCGCGCCTCGACACGATCGGGCACGCCGGCGCCGCCCAGGTGGGGCTGATGCTCGCGACCGCGCTGGAGAAGGCCAGACCCGGCGACAGGATCGCCGTGATCGCGGCTTCCGACGGTGTCGATGCGATGCTGCTGCGCGCCACCGGCCTCATCGCGGACGGGCGGCCCGAACGCACCGTGGACCGCTGGGTCGACTCCAAGCGCGCCGATTTGCCGTACACGCGCTTCCTCAAGTGGCGCGGCATCCTGGAGACCGAGCCGCCGCGGCGACCGGATCCCCAGCGGCCGGCCGGGCCGCCGTCTCTTCGCAGCCACCGCTGGAAGTTCGCGCTCGTCGGCAGCGAGTGCACCGCCTGCGGCGCCCGCCACCTTCCTCCGCAGGAGGTTTGCGTCGCGTGCCGCGCTTCGCACAAGATGCGCGACGTTTCGTTCGCCGACGGCAAGGCCACGATCAAGACGTTTGCCGTGGACCGCCTGGCGTTCACGCCGCAGCCGCCGATGGTCGTCGCGGTGATCGATTTCGAGGGAGGCGGACGCGTGCAGAGCGAGCTCACCGACGTCGAGCCGGCCAAAGTCGCGATCGGCGATCCCGTCGAGATGACGTTCCGGCGGCTGTTCACCGCCGACGCAGTACACAACTACTTCTGGAAAGGGCGCCCGGCGCGCTGAAGAGGGAAGCATATGGCGAGCAACGGAATCCGCGACCGCGTGGCAATCGTCGGCATGGGCTGCACGTCGTTCGGCGAGCACTGGAACCGCGGCCTCGACGACCTGCTGATCGAGGCGGCAGAGTCCGCGCAGGCTTCGGCCGGAATCGACGCCGACAAGATCGATGCGTACTGGCTCGGCACGATGGGGAACCTTTCGGGACTGACGCTGTCGGAACCGCTCAAGATCAACTACAAGCCGGTCACCCACGTCGAGAATTACTGCGCCACCGGCAGCGAGGCGCTGCGCAATGCAGCGTACGCGGTGGCCTCGGGCGCTTACGATTGCGTGATGGCAATTGGAGTCGAGAAGCTCAAGGATTCGGGTTTTTCGGGCCTCGTCGTCACGCCGCCTCCGAGCGACGGGACGCATCCGGCGATGACCGCTCCCGCGCAGTTCTCGCTGCTGGCCCCTGCCTACTTCAAGAAGTACGGCCTCGACGACGAGACCGGCAAGGAAGTGCTTTCGCGCATCGCGTTCAAGAACCATTCGAACGGCGCGAAGAATCCGAAGGCCCAGTTCCGCAAGGAAGTGCCGATGGAGCAGATCCGCAACTCGCCGCGCGTGGCCGATCCTCTCGGCATCATGGACTGCTCGGGAGTGAGCGACGGCTCGGCGGCGGCGATCGTCGTGAGGGCCGAGGACGCGCACAAGTACACGGACAAGCCGATTTTCATCAAGGCGCTGTCGTTCATCGCCGGACCGGCCGCCGGTCCCCTGTCCCAGGACTACGACTTCACGACCTTCCCCGAAGTCGTGGCCTCTGCCCGGGACGCCTACTCGCAGGCCGGCGTGAAGAACCCGGCCGAAGAAATTTCGATGGCCGAGGTCCACGACTGCTTCACGCCCACCGAGCTGGTTCTCTACGAGGACCTGGGCTTTGCCGAACGAGGCGGCGCCTGGCGCGACGTCCTCGCCGGTGCCTTCGACCTCGGCGGCCGCCTTCCGGTCAATCCGGACGGGGGGCTGAAATCTTTCGGCCATCCGATCGGCGCCTCGGGCCTGAGGATGATGTACGAAATGTGGCTGCAGCTTCGCGGAGAGGCCGGGCCGCGGCAGATTTCCAATCCGAAGCTGGGACTTACCCACAACCTCGGGGGAGCGCCGGGCCGCTGCGTGAGCTTCGTGTCGGTCGTCGGTCTCTGATCGCCGTTTCAGCTTTCCCTGCGGCCCCTCTTGTTGTCAGCGCCGGGAAGACCCTTAATGCTTTCGAGGGGGCCACGCCCGTCGGGGCGTGGCCTTTCCAATTGAGAAATCCCGGAGGACCACCGGTGTCCGCTCATCAGGATACCGTCAATCTTTTCGTCGACCTTGTCAGCCGCGCTGACGAGGACATCCATCTGCCCGCGGCGGCCCTGGCGATCGCCCGCATCGCTTACCCCACCCTGGACATGGACCTTTGGCTCGACGAGCTCACTGCGCTGCGCCACGAGGCGCGGGCAGCGGCAGACGCATACACGGGCTCCGATCCGCTCGAGCCGGTGCTCGACGTCGTCTTCGAGGAACGGGGCTTCGACGGCGACCGCGAGAACTACTACGATCCGCGCAACAGTTTTCTGAGCGACGTGATCGAGCGGCGCCGCGGCATTCCGATCACGCTGGCGATGGTGCTGCTCGAAGCCGCGCGCGGCGCCGGCGTCCGCGTCGTCGGCATCGGCTTTCCGGGCCATTTCCTGGTCTGTCATCCGCAGAGCCAGCGTTACCTCGACGTTTTCCGCAAGGGACTGGTGCTCGACCGCCCGGGTCTTCTCGAGCTGCTGCGTCGCCAGGGCCTCGGGCCCGATGCGTGGAGGGACGAGTTCCTGGCGCCGGTGGGCCGCTCGCAGATGCTCGCGCGCATGCTCAACAACCTGAGGCGCCACTACACGCAGACCGGCAACGAAGGCGCACTTGCGACGGTGATCGCGATGTCGCACGGCCTCGAGCTGGCCCGCGAGCACAGCTCCGCGGCGCTCGTTCAGTAGCGGCACGCTTGCGGCGCGCCGCGCCGCTCAGAGCGGCTCTCCCGCCGGGCGCGGGCGTGCGTCGACTTCGCTCGCGTCGAGCGCCGTACGCAGCGTCCGCAGAAGTTCGTCATCCGAAAACGGCTTCTCCAGCACCGCGGCAAACCGGCCGCTGCCTCGGTCGACGAGCCCCCCGGTCATCAGCACGATCGGCAGTTCGGGTTGCTCGGCGTGCAGGCGTTGCTCGAGCTCGCGGCCGTTGCCGCCGGACATCACGAGGTCGGTGACCACCGCATCGATGTCGCCGGTGTGTTCGCGAAACCGTTCGAACGCCTCGTTGCCGCTGGCGGCCGTGACGATGCGATAGCCGCTGCGCTCCAGGTTCTGGCGGCAGCGCAGCACGACCATCGGCTCGTCGTCGACGAGAAGAATGGTCTCGGTGCCGCGAAAGTCGGCGCGGGCGGCAGACGTCTCCGTGCTGACGGCAAGCGGCAGGTGAAGCTCGACCGTCGTCCCGCTGCCGACTTCGGAGCTGATCTCGACCGTTCCCCCGTGGGCGGTCGCGCATGCATACACCATCGCGAGACCGAGGCCGGTTCCGCCCCCTTCGGATTTGGTCGTGAAGAACGGCTCGAAAAGCCGGCCGCGCACGTTTTCGGCAATGCCCACGCCGTCGTCGCGGACACTCAGGACGATCATCGAACGGCCGTTTGACGGCTTCTCCCAGGCGCGGATCTCGATGCTGCCGTCCGCCGCGATGGCGTCGCGCGCGTTGAGCCCCAGGTTGAGAATCGCCTGCGTGAGCTGGCCGGCGTCGGCGAGCACCGCCGGCAGCTTCTCGCTCGCGACCCGGACCGACATCCGCGACGGGACGGATGCACGCAGGAGCCGGGCGGTCGTCTCGACGATCTCGACGAGATCGCACCTGGCCAACCTCGCCGGCGACCGGCGGCTGAGCTGCAGGAGGCGGCGCGTGAGCTCGGAGGCTTGCTCAGCTGCCTGGCGGATGGAATCGGCGTACTCGGCAACCTGCTGCCGGCTCGTCGTCGGCAGGCGCAGCAGATCCGTATAACCGAGGATCCCGGTCAGCGAGTTGTTGAAGTCGTGCGCGAGTCCGCCGGCCAGCGTGCCGAGCGCTTCGAGCTTCTGGGACTGCGCGAGGCGCTGCTCGAGCAGGATCCTGCGACGCTCGGCCTCTTTCTGCTCGCTGACGTCGCGGCCGACGGCCTGCACCTCGACCAGGCTGCCGTCCTCGTCGAAGATCCCGCGATCGACCCAGTGGGTCCAGCACAGCACGCCGTCGTGGCGCCGCGAAAGGTGTTCGTCGACGAGCACCTCGACTTCTCTCGAAACGAGGCGCTGGATCTTCTCGCGCACTCCTTGACGGAACTCTTCGGCGATGAGGTCGAAAAAGTTCGTACCGATATGGTCGTCGGGCCTGCCGCCGAAAAAATCGGCGTACGCCTGGTTCACGAACGTGCGGACACCGTCGATCGTGTAGCGCACGATGAAATCGGTCTGGTCGCGCACGATCGCTTCGTAACGGGCCTCGCTGCGACGCAGTCGCCGAGCCGCCGTGGTTTCGACCGACCGAAGGATCATGATCGAGTAAGGCTCTTCGCGTGAAGGGCGATGCAGGCGCACGCCGCTTACCGTTCGCTCGTCGAAGACCGCGGCCGGAGCAGCAGCCTCGTACCTGCCCCCGTTCTGGAACTCGCGCAGCCCGAAAAGGCCGCCGCCGGGAATCATCCCGAGGCCGATGCGGAATCTCTCGGTGATCACCGCAAGATCGCTGGTCCGGAAGATCGCTTCCGCGGCCGCTGTCGCGTAACGCACGAAGAGCATCGGCGGCAGGAGATCGGAGCGTTCGGGCACCGATCGGAGCCACGCCTCGAACCGGTCGTCGTCCCAGAAGTCTTCGCGATCGAACAAGGACCGCACGCCGGTCCAGTCGACCACGATGAGCGCTGCCGCCTCGCCATCGGTCGAGCAGGCGAACGCGACGGCATCCTCGAACGTGCGGATCATCGGTGTCCTCCTACCATGAATCGCCCGAGCGTAGCGTTCCGGCGTCACTCAGACGAGCCGCGGCGTCGCGCCCAGTCCGTGGATCGCGTGTCGTCCAGGGTGCCGCGCTCGATCGGCAGCCGCATTGACACCAGCCCCCGCATGGGCAAGCAGTGCTCGCCCGCCGGCGGCGGGACATCTCGCCATGCGGAGGCCCGCAACGTGATCGACTTCGAAACTCGCGGCAACATCGCCGTCATCTCCATCAACCGCCCCGAAGCTCGCAACGCCGTCAACGGCGCCGTCGCAAGCGGCATCGAAGCCGCGATCGACCGGCTCGAGTCCGACGATTCGTTGTGGGTCGGCGTGCTGACGGGAAAGGGCCCGGTGTTCTGCGCCGGGGCCGACCTCAAGGCGATCAACTCGGGACAGGCCGCCGACCTTGCCACGGCAAAAGGCGGATTCGCAGGCTTTGTCGCGCGCGAGCGCAGCAAGCCGGTGATCGCAGCCGTGGACGGCCCCGCGCTGGCCGGCGGCTGCGAGATCTGCCTTGCCTGCGATCTCATCGTCGCCAGCCGCGAAGCCCGCTTCGGCGTGCCCGAGGTCAAGCGTTCGCTGGCTGCCGCAGCCGGCGCCTTGTTCCGTCTGCCGCGCGTGCTGCCGCGCAACGTCGCAACGTGGATGATCGCCACCGGCGAGCCGATCTCGGCCGAAGAGTGCGCGCGCTACGGCATGGTGAACACGCTGTGCGATCCGGGCCAGGCCGTGGACCAGGCCGTCGAGCTTGCCGGACTGATCTGCAAGAACGCACCGCTTGCCGTGCGCGAAAGCCTGCGCGTGATGCGCGAGACCGCGATGGCCGGCGACGAGGCCGCGTTCCGCCGCTCGACCGAAGCGATGATGAACCTGGCTGCGACCGAGGACTTCTGGGAAGGACCGAAGGCTTTTATCGAGAAGCGGCCGCCGGTGTGGAAAGGGAAGTGACGCCGGGATCGATGTTCTCCCAGTGCAGGCACGTATCGATGCTGCGCCGCTGCGGTCTCCTGTAGGGCTGCAGCGGCCAGCCGATCGGGATCAGCGCTGCCGACGGCTGCGAAGGCGCGAGGCCCAGCCAGCGGTCGAGCTCGTCGTGGAACGCGAGCTGCATCATCGTAAGGCACGCTCCGAGCCCCACGGCACGACACGCCAGCAGGATGTTCTGGATCGCGGGGAACAGCGCCTGATACTGCGCGTGACCGCGGCGCGTCCAGCCCGCGACGACCAGGTGCACCGGCACTTCGTGGAAATGCTCGGCGAGCCAGATCGCCGATTCCATGTTGCGCCGTTTGGCCGGCGCGTACGATGGATCGCGCGCCGCTTCGACGGCAGGCGCGATGTACGCCGAAAAGGCGGCGCGGTAGCGCTCGGCGATCCACGCGCGCCGCTGCGGCTCGGTCACGGCGATGAAGATCCACGGCTGGCGGTTGCCGCCGCTCGGCGCGAAGGTGCCGGCCTCGCAAACCTTGCGGATGAGCTCGCGCGGCACGGGATCGGGTTTCAGGCGCCGGATGGCGCGCGTCGTGCGGATCCCTTCGAGAAGAGGAACGTCCTCGCCGATGGTCTCCGGATCGGGAACGGACCTGCTCACTGGCACTTCTCGCTGGCCGGCGGCACGCGGTGGCAGGCCATCGAGTCGGTGACGCCGCCGGAAATGTACGCGCAGGCGTTGGTGATCGCGCCTTCGCGCGCGAGCTCGACGGTTGCAGCGGCGACCGAGCGGCACTGGGAGCGGCCGTTGTAGGCCATGCAGACGTCGCAGGTATGCTCGCCCGCCGACATGCTGCCTGCGAGAATCCAGCCGAGCCCGGCAAGGCTCAGCACGAGTCCAACGATACCGGCGCGGCTCATCGGCGCGCACCATAGCGGCGGCCCTGCCGCCCGGCAACTTACGCCGCGCGCTCCGTCAGCAGCAGCCCGGCCGCGCCGATCACGTAGACCAGCGTCGCCCAGGCCGCGACGAACGGAAAGCCGTACGTCATCGCCAGCACGATCGCGACGACGGTGCCGATCACGGTCGTGCAGCCGTTGACGGCCCACGCCCACGGGATCAGGCGCTCGTCGATGGCCGCGACGATGCGGATTCCGGTCGGGAAGAAGGTTCCCAGCACCAGGCCCAGCGGCGCGAGCAGCGCGACCGAGATCGCGATGCGGGTGGCAAGCGAGGCGCTGAGGTTCGCGGAGATCAGGCTCGAGGCCACCTGGTCGAACAGTCCGACCAGCACGACGAGCAGCGAAACCTGGACGAGGATCGCCGTGCGTGCCGGCAGCGGGAGTCGTTCGGACAGCATGCTTCCGGCCCCGGCCGAGACCAGCAGCGAGCACATCACGACCGACAGCGAGTAGGTCGGATAGCCGAGGAACAGCACGAAGCGCTGCAGCAGCGTGATCTCGAGCAGCATGAAGCCGAGACCGAGAGCGGAAAAATAGAGGATCAGTCCGAACGGTTTGCGCACGGCGCGACTGCCTCGCAGGCGCGTCAGCGGCCACACGATCATCGCGAGCGACACGACGATCGATTCGACGAGCATCACCAGCAGGATCCTCTGGCCGGTGGCCGGCGTCGTGCGCGCGTCGTCGGCGCGCGGGAACACGAGGCCCTTCCACGTGTAGAAATTGAAGAAAAAGGGGCTCGAATCCGCCACCGGATCCAGGCGCAGGTAATGGTTGGCGATGAACGACTGCTGGCCTTCGGCATCGAGCGCGAGGAACTCGGATACCTTGTGCGGCTCGCGCGCGCCCGGCTCGTGCCAGAACGAAAACCCCTCGGCGGCCGCGAACGATTCGAGCGCGGAGAGCTCCGTGGCCGTAAAAGGCTCGCGCTTGACCAGCGTCGTCACGAGCGGCGTCGTGCCGGCGCTTGCGAGGATCACCATCTGCGACTTCGGGTCTTTGGCGCCTGTTGCCGCCAGCGCGCGCTCGATCGTCGTCGCAAAGCGCAGGATGATGTACGTCGGAGCCGCCACGCCGAAGTTGTCGAACGAGAACAGCGCGAACGTTCCCCCCGGTTTCAGCTGCTCGAGATAGCGCGTGAACGCGTCGGTCGTGTACAGGTAGCTTTCGGCGAGCACGTAGGCGCCGGATGACAGTGCCGACAAGGTGTCGATGCTGTTGAGCTCGATCAGGTCGAACTTTCGTTCGCGGTTGGCTTCGATCCAGTGTCGCGCTTCGGCGTTGACCACCGTCAGGCGCGGCGAGCGGAAAAGATCGCCGTTGAAATCGCGAAACCGGTCGCGGCCGAGCTCGATGGTAACCGGGTTCAGCTCGAGGCCGGTCATGGGCCCCGCGCCGTTGGCGATGCCGGCCAGCGCGTCCGCGCCGCCCCCGAGGCCGATGACGAGCGTCTCCGGCGACTTCATGATCCGGTACGGGGCGGCCATCAGGTGGTGCCGGAACATGTCGAGGGACTCATCCTTGCCGTCCCACTGGTACATCACGGCGAAGGATCCGCCGTCGTAGCCGACCATGCGGAACTCGGGCGCACGCGCGGTCGAGCCTTTGCCTGCACCCGACAGCGCGTAGCTGCCCGCCCAACTCGTCTCGGTCCTGTCCCAGCCGACGGCGTCGACGCGATTGATCGGGGTCCAGCGCTCGAAGAGATGATGCGATCCGGGCGAGGCGAGGAACTGGGCGAGGAATTTTTCCGGAGAAGGAGGAAACGGTCCGTAACGATCGACGAGCGCGCCGCCGGTGAGTGCGACCGCGGCCGACGCCAGCGAGACCAGCGCCAGTTGCCGCCTGCCGCGTACGTACGGAAGGCCGCTTGCGGCCATCGCCGCGGCACCGAGAACCACGGCGGCCGGCGTGCCGACTGCCCAGATCACCGGTACCGACAGCGCGCAGCCGAGCGCCGCCCCGGCAAGATCCAGGCCGTACAGGATCCCGACGCGCGAGTGCATGGCCGAAAGTACGGTGACGACTCCGGCACCGGCGAAGAAGAACGGAACGGTGATCACCGCTCCGTACAGCGTCAGCGTGACGATTGCCGCGGCGTCGTTGCCGAAGACGGCAGGGTCGAGGCGCACGACCGAGCTGAATGCGAGAGCTGCAATCGCTGCAAGGCCGGCAAGCGCGCCGCTGACAACGAGTCGCCGGCGGATGCTCGATGCGGGGCGAGACACGGCCAGCAGCGAGCCGGCGCTGCCGAAGCCGAGCAGCGCCGTGGCGATCGTCACGTAAGCGAAGTGGTACGAGATCGCCATCGAGAAAATGCGCGTGAACGCGATCTCGATCGAGAGCACCCCGTACGAAAGCAGGAAAATGCCGGCAGCGAGCTGGCGCAGCGACGGGCAGTCGTCTTGGTCGGGCGGGTGCAAGGGTGGGTCGGCTCCGTGGGACTCGGTGGGGCTTCGTCGGGCTCGATTGCGCTTCGTCAAGGGAAAAGACAGGCACGCAGCGAGCCTGTCCGCAGCTTGCCAATGTAGCGGAGCCCGCAGGTTCGTTCGAGCCTGGCACGGGGTCAGCGGCTTGGCCTCGACGCTGCGCCGACGCTAAGAGACGCTCGTGACCACGATCCCCGGCAAAAGCCGCGAGCTGCACGACGACGAGGCGCATTTGCTCGCGGCGCTGGCGGCCATCGATGCAGCGGATGGCCGCCTGGATGCAGCGCAACAGACGCTGGTCATCGAAGCCCTGTCGCATCCGGCCAAACCGGCACGGCGCGAGGCTGCCGTTCTCGTTGCGCGGCTGCTGCAGGCGAAACGGATCGAGGCATCGCCGGTCGCGGCCCAGCTCGAAGGGCAACCCGCGGCGCGCTGGGGCGCAGCGTTTGCTCTTGCCCGAGCCGGCCTCTGCGACGATCGCGTCGTCGACGCGGCGGTCGCGGCTCTCGGCGACAGCGACGGCGATGTTCGCTGGGCTGCCTCTTCGATCGTCAGCCCGCGCGCGCGTGTCTCCGAGGGTCTGGCGCGAAGGCTCGCCGGGCTTTCGCGCACCGGGGCGCCGGCCGTGCGCAAGATGGCGCTGCTGTGCCTGTGCGACAGCGGTTGCACCGACGCGGCGCTCTTCCGCCACGGACTCGACGACGACGACCGCTACGTGCGGCTCGCCGCGCTGGCGTGTCTCGGCCGCATCGCGGATCGCTCGCAGGAAACCATCGCGGGAGTCGAGCGAATCGCCTCTTCGGATCCGTACCCGAACGTCCGGCGCGCCGCCTGCGCGATCCTCGAGCGCCGGCTCACCAATCCTGCACCTTCGAGCACCGGCAAGGAGTGACGGCGATGCCCCGATCCGTGCGTGGTCTGTTCGACCTCAGCGGCAAAGTCGCCGTCGTCACCGGCGCAAGCCGCGGGCTCGGGCGGGAGATGGCGCTTGCGATGGCCGAGGCCGGCGCCGACGTCGTCGTCGCGAGCCGCAAGCTCGACGCTTGCGTGGCCACGGCGCGCGAGATCGAGGCTCTCGGTCGCCGCGCGCTTGCCCACGCCTGCCACGTCGGCATCTGGAAGGACGTCGACTCGCTGGTGGACGCGGCGTACTCGAAGTTCGGCCGTGTCGACGTGCTCGTGAACAACGCCGGAATGTCGCCGCTTTATCCGTCACTCGACGCAGTCAGCGAAGAGCTGTGGGACAAGGTGCTCGCCGTCAACCTGAAGGGGCCGTTCCGCCTTTCGGCTCTCGTCGGCACGCGGATGCAGGCCGCAGGCGGAGGATCGATCATCAACATCGGCAGCATCGCGGCCGAGCGGCCGACACCGACGGAAACGCCTTACGCCGCTGCCAAGGCCGGTCTCCATGCGATCACCGTCGCATTCGCTCACGCGTTCGGACCGACGGTTCGCGTCAACGCGATCCAGGCCGGGCCCTTTCTCACCGACATCTCGAAGGCGTGGCCGGAAGGCGTCGAAGCGGTCCTGGCGGCGCGCTCGGCACTGCGGCGGGCCGGGCGGCCCGACGAAATCGTCGGAACGGCGCTGTACCTCGCCTCGAACGCGTCCAGCTTTACCACCGGCGCGGTGATCCGGGTCGACGGAGGGCAGGTGTGATCGTGCGACGCGGCCTCGTGCGCAGCCGCTGCGGCGCACTGCTTGCAGCGGGGCAGTTTCTCGCGCAGGAAGGGACGCCATGACTCGCCTTTCGCAGAAGCGCTGCACGCCGTGCCACGACGGGATGCCGTCGCTGACCATTCCCGAAGCGACTGCGCTGGTGCGCGATCTGGACGGCTGGCAGCTCGAGCCGGGGCCCCGTCTGGTCAAGCAGTGGAAACTGCCCGACTTCGCGTCGGCCCTCGCGCTGGTCAATCGCATCGGGGCGATTGCCGAGGCCGAAAACCATCATCCCGACATCACGCTCGGATGGGGAAAAGTGGCGGTCGAGCTGTGGACGCACGCGGCGCGGGGGCTGACCGAGAACGATTTCATCGTCGCGGCCAAAATCGACGAAGCCCAGGCCGGGCACCACTGAGAAAAGGAGACGACGACGGCGATGCACTGGATCCAGCTTCTGACCGCGGCTTTCCTGGCCGTGCTTTTCCTGCAGTCGGGCCTCGACAAGCTGATCGATCGCGACGGGAACGCAGCGTGGTTGCGCGAACATTTTCAGGCTTCCCCGCTGGCCGGCCAGGTGGAATTGATGCTGACGGTGGTCACCGTCTTCGAAATCCTTGCCGGAACGCTGAGCGGGCTCGGCACCGTCGCGCTGCTGCTGTGGGGAGGACGAAGCTTTGCCTACGCGGGCGCGATTGTCGCGGGCGTCACGATCGTGATGCTGTTCCTCGGCCAGCGTGTCGCCAAGGACTACGCGGGAGCGGCCGTGCTCGTGCCGTACTTCCTGCTGACGCTCGTCGCGTTGCAGGTGCTCCAGTAGTCGCACTTCGCACGATTCATGTTCTTGCCGGACCCCGGCGCCGCGACGCTGCTCCTTCGGCAAAACGTCCGCCGAAGGACTGCAGGCGGCTTCGCACTTCGCCGAGCTCTCCGACCTCGATGACGCTGCCGCCGCGGTAGGCGATGACCGCCGAGCTGGTGGGTGAGAGGCGCGCGCCCGGCACGATCGTCCCGAGAAGATTGAGCGGGTCTGCCGCCGAGACGACCGCGATTTCGGCGGAGCCGTCCTCGCGCCGCACCGCTCGCAGCGCCTCGACCGCATGAGGCAGCGCGAACTGCTCACCGACGAAGCCGGCAACGAAGCGGCCGCCACGCACGACGCCTCGCGCTTCCATTCGGCGCAGCGCCCACAGGATGCGACGCCACGGCGGTAGTCCCCGCTCGCGAAGGACCACGTCGCGGAAGACGACACCGTAGCGATGCAGCAGACGCGTGGCGGTGCGCGCGTCGGTCTCGTCGTCGGCCGCGACAGGCTCCAGGCCCGCGCGCAGCAGCGACCAGCGCCCGGTCGGCAGCAGGCGCCGGCTGCTGCGGCCGGAAATGGCGCGAAGGCGGGTGCCGGCAACGGCGCGCGCGCGCGCGCCGCCGGCACCGGCGCGCGGGCGCGCGCCGCCGGAAAGTCCGAGGCTTGCCGCGGCTGCGCCGACATTGGTCGTGCGCGCTTTTCGCCGGTCGTCGCGCTGCAGCAGGGCACGCAGGCCCGCGATGCCGTCGCCGGTCACCAGCCCGCAGGCAACCAGCTCCCACAGCGCGTCTTCGACTTCGGCCGCGAGCTTGCCCGTGGCCCGCGAAAGATCGGCGAGGAAGGATGCACCGCGGGCCTCGAGCGCGCGCAAGACGGCGCAGCCGGCGGCCGTAAGCGAATCTTCGAGGCTCACGCCCGGCGCGACCGGCTGGAGAAGATCCTCGAGCACGCTGCGCAGGCAGAACGCGATCGGCGCAGAGCGCGTCGGTCCCCGCGTGCGACGCCGGCGCGCGACTGCAGCTTCGTCGTCTTCGTCAGACAGGCTCGGTGCCAGGCGACCCCACGCGACTTCTCCGCTCAGGCACAGCTGCTCGAGATCGGCGCCGTCGTAATTGTCGATGCGCGCCGGCAGCACGTCGCGCTCCCACGCCGTCGCCGGCAGCTCCAGGCCCGAAAGCTGGGCGACGATGCTGCGCACGCCATCGCGGCCGTGCAGCTGCGAGTTGTCGTGCACGTGCTGCCAGCGCAGCAGGAAGCGCACGAAATCGGCGGAGGACACCGGCTCGATCTCGCTTCGCAGGCGCCCGATAGTCAGGCGGTGGATTCGCGCCAGCAGGCCGCGCTCGCACCACTCGATTTCCCCGGGCGCCTCGTCGGTGAAACTTCCCTGCAACACGCAGCCTTGGGATTCCAGGCGCGCAAGGGCCGCATCGACGCGCTCCGGCGCAAGGCCGATTCGTGCGGCGAGGGCGGCAGCAGTGGCTGGGCCGACGCTGTCCATCCACCCGCGCACCACGTCGAGAGCCGCCTGCTCTTCGTCGAGGGCACCGCCGCGGGAGGGGATCGAAATATCCGGAACTTCCGGTTCGACGTGCGCCGCGGGGAACAGCATGCGAATCGCGCGAACGTATTCCGTGGCAACGACGGCTGCCTCGCGCCCTCCTGCAACCAGTCGAGTCGCGCGCCGCGATGCGATCAGCGTTTCGATGTGCGCGCTCCACGCAAGCGCATCCCGAATCGGAACCAGCCCGAGCGTCAGCAGCGCATCGTGCACTTCGTCGGCCGTCCTCGCCTGGGGCCACGCCTGGCGCCGCACCTCGTCGATGGCGGCGCGATCCAGAGCGCCGATGTCGCCCGTAGAGACGGCATCGGTCCGTCGAAGGCTCACGGCGCGAGCGCGGCGTTCCTCGAGCGGCGCGTCGTCGAGAAAGGCGTAAGGCCCCGCGCCGAGCAGCTCGTGCGCGAAGGGCGACGGCGCGGGCGTCTCGACGGCGATCGTGCGGATCCTCCCGTCGTCGATGGCTGCAAGCACCTGCGCGAGACCTTCGGTGTCCATCGCCTCGTACAGGCAATCGTCGATCGTCTCGTCGACCAGCGGATGCGACGGCGGCTCGATGCGGCCCGGGTGATTGTCCTGGCAGCCGGCCTGCTCGGGAAAGACGGCGGCCAGCAGGTCCTCTGCCTGCATGCGCTGCAACGCGACCGGCACCTTGCGGCCGCCGCGGAATCGCAGCAGCACCAGCGCGCGCGAGGCGTTCCAGCGCCAGCGGTTCGTGAACATCGGCGACTGCAGCGCGGCCTGAACGAGGTCGTCACGGAACGTGGCCGGCCTGACGAAACGGAACACCGACTCCAGCGGAAAGCTGTGCTGCTCACCGAGCGAAATCAGGATGCCGTCATCGGTCGCGGCGGCCTGCAGCTCGAAATCGAACGAAACGCAGAAGCGCTTGCGCAGCGCCAGCCCGAACGCGCGATTGATGCGCGCGCCGAACGGGGCGTGCAGCACGAGCTGCATGCCGCCTGCTTCGTCGAAAAAGCGCTCGGCGATGATCGTGTCGGGCGCGGGCACGGCGCCGAGCGAGGCAATGCCGTCGCGCACGTACGCGACGAGCTGGATCGCGCCCTCGCGCGATACCCGGGTCTCGGCGACGAGCCAGCGCACCGCGCCCTCGACGTCGTGGCGGCGCGCGGCGATCTCGCGGCGCAGATCGCCGACGGCAGTGGACAGCTCGATCGAGCGTCCGGGGCCTTCGCCGAGCCAGAAAGGGATCGTCGGCGGCGTCACTCCCGCGTCTTCGACCCTCATTCGTCCCGTCTCGACGCGGCGCACCCGCCACGAATGGTTGCCGAGCTGGATGATGTCGCCTGCCAGGCTCTCGACCGCGAAATCCTCGTTGACCTTGCCGAGCAGGGTGCCGTCGGGCTCGAGCACGACGTCGTAGTCGGCAGTGTCGGGGATCGCGCCGCCCGACGTGATCGCAGCGAGGCGGGCGCCGCGACGCGCGCGGATCACCCCGCCGACGCGGTCGAAGTGCAGATGAGCGCCGCGCCGTCCGCGCCTGGCGCTGACGCCTTCGGAAAGCATCTCGACGATGGCATCGAACTCGCTGCGCGGGAAATCGCGATAGACGAACGCGCGAGTCACCAGCGTGAACAGCTCGTCGACGCCGATCTCGCAGGCGGCGGCAATCGAGACGATGTGCTGCGCGAGAACGTCGCGCGCCGGGCGCGGCAGCTGGATCGCGTCGAGCTCTCCGGCAAGCGTCGCACGGACCGTTGCCGCGGCCTGCAGCAGCTCATCGCGTGTTCCGGGGAACACGACGGCACGCGGCACCGCACCGAGCCAGTGCCCGGCGCGACCGACACGCTGGAGGAACGTCGCGATCCTGCGCGCAACACCGAGATGGCACACGAGGTCGACGTGACCAACGTCGATGCCGAGCTCGAGGGATGCGGTCGCGACCACCACGGGCACTTCGCCGGATTTCAGTTTCTGCTCGGCCTCCAGCCGCGCCTCGCGCGAGAGGCTGCCGTGGTGCGCCGCCACTTTCTCCTTGCCGAGCCTCTCGCCGAGCGCATGCGCGACGCGCTCGACCATGCGCCTGGTATTGACGAACACGATCAGTGAGCGGTGCTCGCCGGCCAGTGTCGCGATGCGATCGTGAATCGCCGCCGCGAGCTCGTGGGTCGCAACGGGTCCCAGCTCGAAATCGGGGATTTCCACGCGCAGGTCGAGCGGGCGGCGATGGCCGCTGTCGACGATCGTGCAGATCGCGTTGCCGTCGCCGTCGAGGCGTCCGGCGCCGACGAGCAGCCGCGCGATCTCGTCGATCGGCTTTTGCGTTGCGGAAAGGCCGATGCGTGCAACGGGGCGACCGGCTTCGCGGTCGAGGCGCTCGAGCGACAGCGCGAGGTGGAGACCGCGCTTGTCCTGCGCGATCGCGTGGATCTCGTCGACGATGACGCGACGGATGCCGGCCAGCAGGCGGCGGCTGCGCTCGGCTGTCAGCAGGATGAACAGCGACTCGGGAGTCGTGATCAGGATGTGCGGCGGATGGCGCAGCTGCATCGCGCGCTCGCGCTGCGAGGTGTCGCCGCTTCGCACGGCGACGCGGATCTCGCCGAGAGGCTCGCCGCGCTCTTTGGCAAGCGCGCGGATGCCGGCCAGCGGCACCGCGAGGTTTTTCTCGATGTCGTTGCCGAGAGCTTTCAGCGGCGAGACGTAAAGCGTGTGGATCGTGTCGGCGAGCGAGCCGTCGCCCGCTTCGCGCACCAGCTCGTCGAGCGACCACAGGAACGCCGCCAGCGTCTTGCCCGAGCCGGTAGGGGCGGCAACGAGCGTGTCGCGTCCGGCGGCGATGCTGCGCCAGCCCTCCTTCTGGACCGCCGTCGGCGCGCGGAACGACTGCTCGAACCAGTCGCGCACGAGAGGGTGGAAGCCGAGATCCTGCACTTCGGGCCTTTTATCCGATCCACGCCGCAAAAGCGGGGACCGCTGTGCCCGGTGGCGTGCGGGCGGGGCCGGATCGCCCGGCCCGGTCGGTCGTCAGCGGCCGGGGGCCAGCCCGGACCGCCGGGCGATCGGCATGGCTTTGATCACCTTGCCGCCGGCCTGATCTGCGTGACTGCGAAGTGGGCACGGCCGCAGGGCTGGACTCGTGCCCCCATCGACGGGCACAATGACGGTATGCGTCGGGCATGGGCCCGCCCGTTGCCGGTTGTCGCCGGATACCCCCTTAAAAAGGACGCAACAAAAGGACGAGCCATGGCAGTCAAACCCGTAGATCGAATCCGAAAGATGATCACTGAGCTGGAGCGAGGCGCCCGCACGCTGGGTGACGACATTCGCAAGAGGGCGGGCAACGTCACGGTCGGTCCCGATCTCGACAGCGCGCTGCGCCAGTTCCTCCAGGGCCTGTCGGCGATCGCGGCCCAGCTCGAGAAGGCGGCCGGGGAGCTTCGCCGTTACCTCGCGGCCGGTGCCAAGGGCGGCAAGAAGGCGGCTCGCAAGACGGCGCGCAAGACTTCGAAAGTCTCCGCCAAAGCGGCAAAGGCCGGCAAGGCCGCGGCAAAGAAGCCGTCGAAGAAGAAGAAAGCCACTGCCAAAAAGGGCGCACGCTAGGCCGCTCGCCGGGCCGGCCGAGGCCGCCAGGCCGTTTGGATGAGAAACCGGCACCGGGACAGCAGCTGCCGGCACCTCGGGCCGAGGGCCGTGCACGAAGTGATTGTGACGGGTCGGGAGCGCTTCTAGATTCCCGCATGCTGAGGGTGGTGCACCCGTGAACCACGGGTGCACCTGGAAGACCGAAAGAAGGAGACCAAGCAGATGACGAGACTGATCCCGGCATCCCGGGCAATCGCGGTGGCCACCGGCCTCGTGTTGGCGAGTGCAGTATGGGCGACGGCGGCGGAAACGACGACGACCGAGACCACGACCACAGAGGTGAAGCCGTTCCACCCGACGATCTACGCCGGCTCCACTATCGGCTGGGGAGAGCAGGAGTCGACCGGCAGCGGCGCCAATGCCGTCGGTAGCCGCTCGAACATGGGCTGGGGCGTGCAGGCGCTGGCCAGGCTGATCAAGTACGGCGGGCTGCAACTCGAGTACTGGAGCGTCGGCGAGGCTCGCCATAACCCGGCACAAAGCGACAATTCGGGACACCTGGACGGTTTGTATCTCGGCGTGATGCCGATCCTGCCCGTCGGCGCAGGATTCTCGCTGTTCGGCCAGGTGGGACCGGTATTCTCCGGCCACGGCGACAACGTCGCCGGCGGCGGCGGCGTGCTCTACGCCGTCCCGATCGATTTCCTCATTCGCAACAACATGGACCTCGAGCTGAGGGCCGACTACAAGTACATCAACGTGGACGGAGGCGACCACCTGCTGACGTTCGGATTCATGCTCGGCTTCCACAAGTAGGACGCCCGGCGTCGGCAGGCGACTGCACCGCCTGCCTCGGATCGAAGACGGGGGGAGCAAAACGCTCCCCCCGTCTCGTTTTTCGATGGCCTATCACCACGGAGACCTGCGTCGCGCGCTTTTGCAGGGAGCCCTCGAGCTTCTGGCAGAAGGCGGTCCCGCCCACCTGACGCTCCGGGGGGCGGCGCGCCGCGCAGGTGTGTCGGTCGCTGCGCCGTACCGTCATTTCGCCGACAAGAGGGAACTGCTGGCCGCCGTGGCCGAGGAAGGATTCCTCGCGCTGCAAAGGGCCTGCGACGAGGCCCTGGCAGAAGCGGGACACGACGTCGTCGCACGGTTCTGGCGTCACGGCATGGCCTACGTCGGCTACGCGGTCGGCAATCCCGCGCACTACCGCGTGATGTTCGGGCCGGAGATTCCCGACAAACGTTTGTACGAAGACCTGAACAAGGCGGCGCGCGCGGCGTTCGATTCGCTCCGGGACACGCTGCAGCGATGCGCTGGAGCAGGTCTTTTCCCGGCCGAACAGATCGACATGCGGGCGATGAGGGCGTGGGGACTGGTTCACGGACTGGCGTCCCTGTTCATCGACGGACAGCTCAATTTCGACGAGGAAGTCGATCGCGAAGGTTTCCTCGCGCGGGTGGGCAGCGTACTGGCTCTGGAGGCAGCGATCCTCGAAAAGTGAAGCACAACGCCTTCCTCGCCTCGCCACGGCAGCGGTATACTCGACGTACTTTTTGCCCGGCCGCCGAGGTTGCGATGCAGTTCACGCCGATCCGCGTTCTTCCCATCCTTGTCCTTGGAACCGTTCTGTCGACGGCCCTTCCGGCGGCGTCGTCGCCTGCCGCCACGAGCCGCGCCGAGCTGGACGACAGGGTCGAGCACGCCTCTCAGGTCTTCCGCGAGCTGCGTGACACTCCCGACCGCCAGATTCCCGACGACCTGATCGCACGCAGCCGCTGCGTCGCGGTGGTTCCGAACGTCCTCAAGGCGGCGTGGATCTTCGGCGGCCGCTACGGTCGCGGGATCCTGTCGTGCCGGACGCGCAGCGGAGAATGGAGCCCGCCGGTGCACGTGATGATGACCGGAGGCAGCTTCGGCCTTCAGTTCGGCGCCAGCTCGACCGACATCGTGCTGTTCTTCATGACGACCGACAGCGTGCGGTCGCTGCTCACGAACCGGGTCAGCCTTTCCGGCGAGGCGGGAGTGGCGGCCGGGCCGGTAGGACGCGAGACGGCGGCCGGTACCGATGGCCGCTTCCGTGCGGCGATCTACTCGTATGCCCGCTCGCGCGGGCTGTTTCTCGGCATTTCGCTGGCCGGCGGCTACCTCGGCGTGCAGCGCGAGGATACCGATGCCTATTACGGGCAGCGCTACACGACGACGGGAATCCTGTTCGACGGCAAGGTCACCAGCGTACCGAAGTCGGCGTGGAGTTTTTTGAGCTCCCTGCCCGGATCGCGCGTCGCGACGATGCGCGGTGACGCTCCGGTCGCGGCGCGAAGCGCGGCGTCGGCGACTGCGCCGACCGTGCACGGCCCTTCGGCCGCCGCGCCGGTTCCCGCCCCGGTGCCCGGCGAGACGTTCATCGGCCCTCCCCAGCCGATCGATCCCGGATCAGCCTATCCGCGCTGATGGGGTCAGGGTGGGGTCAGGCACCAGGCGCGCGGTGCGGCACCTGCATTCACTGTGGCTGCTGCTGCTCCAATGAACGTCTGGTGCCTGACCCCATTCCTCTGGTGCCTGACCCCATAACATAGCTGTCATCAGGGCAACCAGCTGCAGTGGCTCCTTTCGGTGATGCCGGCGGGGATGAACAGCTTTCGATATGCATAGAGCGAATCGAGGTGCTCGCGGATCTCGATGATGCGGCCGTCGCGGATCCGGAACAGGAAGTGGTACCAGTTCTCGTAGTCTTCGCCGCCTGCGGCCGCCCGGCCGCGGATCTGCAGCTCGGCTGCCACGCGGTCTTCGTCGGCTGTCAGCGTGTGGATCTGCACCGTGAGGCCCGCACTGGTGTCGTAGAGCCCCACCGACTGCGTGAACAGCTTGAGCACGTTGTCGCGTCCGCGAAACACCACTCCGTCGGGCAGCGACGGCGGCACCCAGAAGCTCGCGCTCTCGTCGAGCAGCGAAGTGATCGTCTGCATGTCCCCCGCATCGACCGCTGCAAAATAGCGGCGCACGACCTGCTTGTTGTCGTTCGGCGAATCCATCGGCGCTCTCCTCGTGTTGCGGCCACTCCGCGGCAGGATCAGGCAGGTCAGATGCGCCCGCTCGAGCGCAGGAAATCCAGTGTTTCGGCCAGGCCCTGTGAAAATGGACGGGGATTCCAGCCGAGCTCCCTCCGCGCCTTGTCCGCCGCGGGCACGGCGCCGTACTGAAGGAACGTGAGCTGGCCTCGCGGCAAGAGCGGCAGCCGGCCCGTCCATCCGGAGACGAATTCGCCGACGGCGGCGACGATGCTCGCCACCCCGACCGGCATCACCGGCGGCACGCGACTGGCGCCGCCGGTCGCGGCGCGCACGGCCGCGGCGATCTCCGTCAGCGACAGCGTCGATTCGCTCAGAATGTAACGCGCACCGATCTCGGCGTGCTGCTCGGCAAGCAGATGCCCGCGGGCGACGTCATCGCTGAACACCATCGGGATCGCGCCGGGAAGCAGCATCGGAACCTTGCCGCGCACGAGGTCGGCAATGAGGTGATTGGTGCCGGGCGAAGTCAGCGGTCCCGGCCCGTAGATTCCCGATGGATGCAGGAACACTGCCGGAAGGCCTCTGGTGACTTCGTCGGTGACGAGGCGATCGGCGACCTGCTTGGATCTTTCGTACGCCGTGGCCTTCGGTGACGCGTCGATCTCACTCTCGTCGAAAGGGCGGCCCGGCGGCGGAAAGCGGAACACGTCGATCGTGCTCGCGTAGACGAGGCGGCGCACCGAGCACGCCTTCGCCGCAGCGATGATGTTGCGCGTGCCGTCGACGTTGACACGATCGAACTCGCGCTCGTCGGCAAGCCACTGCTCGGGCAGGCCCGACGCGTGGTAGACGACGCTGCAGCCGCGCGTCGCTTCGAGCACAGAGCTCGCGTCGGTAACGTCGCCGGCAACGAGCTCGCAGGCCTCCGGAACGACGGCCCAGGCGCGGGCGGGGGAGCGCACCAGCGCGCGCACCGTGCGACCGTCGGCGACGAGCAGCCGCGCAATCGCGTTGCCCAGCAGGCCCGTAGCACCGGTCAGCAAAACTTCGGCCATCGCATGTTCCTTTGCGGCCGCGGCTCGGGCCCGCCGGCCGGCCGCTACGTAGCACGGCGCCAAGGAAGCGAGAAAGGAAGCGAGAAAGGAAGCGAGAAAGGAGGCGGGAAAAGCAGCGGGAAAAGCAGGCGGAAAGGCAAGCGGGCACGAAAGCGTGCGGTGAACCCTGGAGCGGGAACCGGCCGGGCCGGGCCGGGATCGCCGGCGGGAAAGGTCTGGCCGACCGCTCGACGGCGCTCTATCATGCTGCCGTGCGCCCTGCCCGGCGCACCACGGGGAGAACACCATGACGGGACCTGGTCGAAACGCTGGAAGAGCGGCTGCACGGACTCTGGCAGCCATTGCCATGCTTGTGACCCTGGGCGACGCGACGTCGGCGCTGGCGGACACCGCTGCCGATCGCTGCGCCGGCGCCAAGGAAAAAGCGGCCGGACGTTACGGGCTCGGGCTGCTGCAATGCCAGTCGGCCGCAACCCGCGCCAATACGACCGTCAGCATCGACTGCACGTCGAAGGCGTCTGGCAAGCTCACGACGTCGTTCGGCAAGGCCGAGACCGCCGGCGGCTGCGTGACCAGCAGCGATTCGGGAACGATCGCAACGGCCGTCGGCAATGACGTGCAGGCGATCGTCTCGGCGCTGGCTCCCGATGACAACGATGCCGCGCGCCAGTGCGCGGCGACCAAGATGAAGGCTGCCGGCAAGCAGTACGGCGGCCGCTTGTCATGCTACTCCAAGGGCGCGCTGCAAAGCAGCGGCCCGTCGATCGATTGCCTCGGCGCGACGAGCGAAAAGCTCACGTCCGTGTTCTCCAAGGCCGACAATCACGGCGGCTGCACCGCCGTCGGCGACTCGGACTTGATCGAGGGACTCGGCGAAAGCGGCGTACGCGGCGAGGTCGCGACGCTGTCGCCGGTTTGCGGCGACGGGATCACCGGACCGACCCAGCAGTGCGAGGCGGCCGACGATGCGGCGTGCCCGGGCCTCTGTTCGGCCGCCTGCGCCTGCGTGATTCCTGCGAACTGCGGCAACGGCACCGTCGAGGCGCCCGAGCAGTGCGACGACAACAACAACACGAACGGCGACGGGTGCTCCGCGACGTGCCAGCTCGAGAACGCGAGCGCGATCTGCGCCGGAATCCCTACGTCTTCGGGCACCGGCGTCACGGCCGAGTTCGTCGCGAGCTTCTCGTTCCCGATCCATGCGACCGCGCCGCCGCTCGACCCGTCGCGACTGTTCGTCGTCGAGCGCGAGGGCTACATCCGCATCGTCAATCTTGCCGACGATTCGGTTCGTCCGACGCCGTTCCTCGACATCCACACGATGACGACGACCGACGGCGAGCGCGGGCTGCTCAGCATGGCGTTCGACCCCGACTACCGCACCAACCACCGCTTCTACATCGACTACACGAACAACAGCGGCGACACGACGATCGCACGCTACGAGACCAGCAGCGGTGATCCGAACGTTGCCGACCCTTCCACGGCCAAGATCCTGATCGTGATCACGCAGCCGTTCTCGAACCACAACGGCGGCCAGCTCGCGTTCGGTCCCGACGGATACCTGTATTGCGGGATGGGAGACGGTGGGAGCGGCGGCGATCCTTTCGGCAACGGGCAGAGCGATACGACGCTTCTCGGCAAGATGCTGCGTTTCGACGTGCACGTGGACTCTCCGCCGTACTACGCGGTGCCGGCGACCAATCCCCACTACACCGACGGCAGCGATCCGCTCCAGCTCATCTGGGCCAAGGGCACGCGCAATCCGTGGCGCTTCAGCTTCGACCGTTCCACCGGCGACCTCGTGATCGGCGACGTCGGCCAGGACACCGAAGAGGAAATCGACTTCCAGCCGGCGGGCGATGCGGGCGGCGAGAACTACGGCTGGAACCTGTTCGAAGGAAACCAGTGCTACAGCCCGCCGTGCCCGCCGCCGGCGGGGTTCACGTTCCCGATCTACACGTACGACCACTCCGGCAGCAGCGCCGCGATCACCGGCGGCTTCGTCTATCGCGGCTGCGCGATGCCGGATCTTCGCGGAACGTATTTCTTCTCGGATTCCGAGCGCGAGTTCATCGATACGATCAGGATCGCCGGCGGCGCGGCGACGGCCTTCCAGGATCGCACGAGCGACCTGACGTCCACCGGCGCGAGCTTCGCGGCAGTGGTCTCGTTCGGCGAAGACGCGCGCGGCGAAGTCTACATCGTCGATGCGTTCACCGGAGTGTACCGCATCGTGCACCACTGATCAGCCGCCGAAGAGCGCTTTCTCCTCGGCGATCAGGCCGGCGAAAGACGGGCGGCTTATCATGCGGTCGAGGTAGGCGGCCAGGTTCGGCCAGCGCGCGGCGTCGACCGTGTAGCCGGCGTGCGCGAGGTTCACGTACTGGCTGGTCACCGCGATGTCGGCGATGGAAAGCGCTCCGTTGACGAAGAACTGCTGGCCGCCGGCAAGCTGTGCCTCGAGGTATTCGTTGACCTGCGGGGCGTCCTCGTCGATGGCCTTCTTCACGACCGCTTCGTCGGTCGGCTGGCCCATGAAGCGAGGTCCCACGACGCGCTGGAAAAAGATCGCGCCGGTCATTTTCGCCGAGATCCCGCCGTCGGCGTATTCTTCGAGGAACACGGCACGCCCGCGGTCGCGCGCGTCCTTCGGATAGAGCGACGGCGAGGGATACGCGGTCTCGAGGTAGTCGAGGATGGCCGAGGAGTCGGGCAGGTAGTAGTCGTCTTCCTGCAGCACCGGGATCTTGCCGAGAGGGCTGATCTTGCGGAAATCGGCGCTGACGCCGAACGGGAAGACCGGCTCCAGCTCGTAGTCGAGCCCTTTTTCGGCAAGCGCGACGCGCACCTTGCGGACGAACGGGGAAGCCCCTACGCCGTGTACCTTTCTCATGCTCGTTCTCTCCTCCCTGCTGACCGGCAGGTTCTCATCGCTTCAGATAGCGCAGATCGCGCAGATCGCGCAGATTGCTCGCGAGCTCGCGCGCTGTCCCGAGTCCGGAAGGTCGTTGTCCGGACCAGCGTGGGCTTGTAGCGACAGCGTCTTTCGCAAGTCAACGTCGGCGGGGCCGTTTCGGCGCCGTGAAGTGGGCAGCGTCACCAGGATCGGCCGAAGCGCTCGAACTGGCGGGGCCCGTGCTGCAGCCCCTCGGGTGCGTCAGGGACGCCGGTGGATCCAGTACACCGAGTACTGCTCGTCGCTTTCGACCGCGTTGCCCAGGTGTACCAGCGCCCTGGGCGGACTGAGGAAGCCCTGCCTCGGCCCGAGCCCGTGCGACAGCACGAGCACCGCGTCGCGCTGCTGGCTCTGTATCAGGTCCTTGACCTGCGTTTCGAGTTTGGGTCGGTCGTGGATCTGGCGACGTGTATCGAACAGGACGTAGGAGCCGAACTCCTCGCGGTCGGGGTAGTACATGCGGTCCTGCTGGAGATAGCCGAGCACGGCGCTGGCTGCCGGAGAATAATCGCCGACGAAGACGAACGGCGCACGATCGGGGAAATACGAGTCGATCCATTCGGCCGTGGCCTTGGCCTGCGAGAACGGCGCGTTCCAGTCCGTCGACAGCGCCATCCACGCCGCGTAGACGTGCACGACCAGGAGTCCCGCGACGACGGCGGTGCGGCGGCGATCCCACCACTGCAGCGCAGCCTCCACGCGCGCATTTCCCGAAGTGAGCCTGCGCTCGTGGAACGACATCCACAGCGCCGTGACGAAAACGAGAAACAGGAACCCGTGATGGCGCACGGAGCCGAAATAGATCGCATGAAAGAACGCGAGCTGCGACGCGGTGCCGGCCGCGAACATCACCAGTGTCCACGGCCTGGTCGCGAGCACGAGAGTCGCAAGCAGCAGGACGGCGCTCGCGATGGCCGCGTGGGCTGCCGGCATCGCATACGCAGGTGGAGTCTGGCCTTCCCTCAGCTTCGGCCACAGCGCGTTGGTGTTCCAGAAGTGCAGGTCGTCGCGAGGCACCGGCAGGTAGCCGGAGATCACCGCGTGCGCGAGCAGCGGAGCGCTTTCGTTGGTCCACGCAAGGTAGGCGGGATGGGCGAAGCCCGCATCGTGGTCCGGCCGCATCAGGACGATCGATGTGGCGATTCCTGCCGCGGCGATCGCTGCCGCGGCGACGATTCTTCCGGCCCCGGCACGGGCCGCGCCGGCGGTTTCGGCGACCGTATCGTCGCCGGGCGTAGCGCCTCGCCGCGGCCACACGAGCTCCAGCGCGAGAACGGCGAGCATCGCAAGGGCGATCAGCAGTCCCTCGGCGTGGCTGAGGGACATCAGTACCAGTGGCACCGAGAGCAGGACGGGCCGCTGCCACCGCGACGGCCACAGCGAGCAGGCTGCGAACACGCAGCAGACCACGGGCGCGTAGTTGCGCGCGATCACCGCCCATTCGAACGCGAAGAAGTAGCCCGCGAGCAGCAGGATCTTCTGCAGCCAGGAGAACGGAGAGAACCGCAGCAGCAGCAGCGCCGATGCACTGGCGATCGCGACGTGCAGCACCTGCATCCACGCCGGATTCCACGTCACGTGGGCGATCGGCCACAGCAGCAGGTGCCACAACGGCGGATGACCCTCGTAGCGCATTGCGTGGACGAGGTCGCGAAACGACGAAGAATCGCGGGCGATGAGCCAGGCCTGGATCTCGTCGCGCCACATCTCGTGGCGGGAGACCGCTGCGGCCAGAAGCGCCGCGTAGACGGCGCCGAGCAGCCACGGCAGAAGGCGCCGGCGCGAGCGCAGGAAGGGGGGCAGCGCCTGGGCAATCTCAACGGTCGATGCGGCGCCGGCCACGAGCCATGCTACAACGCGCGCGGCGAGTGGGCGAAGAACGTCACGCCGCCTCGGCAACGGCGGAGGATGAAGAATCGATGAACTGCGAGCTCGATCACATCGTGCTTGCGGTCCGGGACATGGAAGCGATGCTGCGCTTCTATCTCGAGACCGTCGGCCTGGCGCCCCACCGCCTCGACCAGTACCGCGAAGGGGCAGCGCTGTTTCCGTGCGCGAGAATCAGCGCCAGCGCGTTGATCGACCTTCTCCCGCGCCCGTTGTGGGACCAGGGCGATGCGGTCGCCACGACGTTCCCGAACCTCAACCACTTCTGCATCGCGGTCGAGCGCAGCGACTGGGCCGCGCTCGTCGCGCGGCTCGAACGCGACGGCGTCGCCATCGAAGCCGGCCCGATGACGCTGTCCGGCGCGCGCGGCGACGGCACCTCGCTCTACGTCCGCGACCCCGACGGAAACCGACTCGAGCTCCGCTATTACGACTAAGTAATGGGGTCAGGCACCACAGGAATGGGGTCAGGCACCAGTCGAATGGGGTCAGGCACCAGAGGAATAGGCACCAGAGGAATAGGCACCAGAGAAATGACGAAAGGCGCGAGCGTTTCGCCCCGCTCTCTCTGGACTTGCCCGCGGCCGGCCGCTTAACTTCCGCAATGGAATTCAACCTGGCGGCAATTCACGAGGCCGTCTCCGAGGCCGATCCCGACCGCGAATGCATCCTGTGGCGGGATCGTCGCCTGAGCTATGATCAGGTCACCGACCGCACCCGGCGCCTGGCCAACTGGCTCGCCGCCCGCGGCCTCGGCATCCGGACCGAAAGAAGCTCGCTCCAGGGATGGGAGTCGGGCCAGTCGCACCTGGCCCTCTACCTCTACAACTGCAACGAATACCTCGAGGGAATGCTCGGCGCCTTCAAGGCCCGCGTCGCGCCGTTCAACGTCAATTACCGCTACGTCGAGGAGGAGTTGGTCTACCTGCTGCGCGATTCGGGCGCCGAGGCGATGATCTACCACGCCGCGCTTGCTCCAACGCTCGCAAAAGTGCTGCCGTCGCTGCCGCAGCTTCGCATTCTCCTGCAGGTCGCCGACGAATCCGGCAATGCGCTGCTGCCCGGCGCCGTCGATTACGAAGAAGCCCTTGCGTCCTCATCGGCAAGGCGTCCGGATCTCGACTGGTCGCCCGATGACCTCTACATTCTCTACACCGGCGGCACGACGGGTATGCCGAAGGGCGTGCTGTGGAGGCAGTCGGACATCTATTTTGCCGCTCTCGGCGGCACCCTTCCCGGCGCAGGCGAGCACGAAAGCATGCAGTCGGTGCTGTCGATGGCCAGTGGAGGGCCGAGGATGCTTCCGGCTCCGCCGTTCATGCACGGCGCCGCCCACTGGGCTGCACTGAACACGATGAACTCGGGCGGCACCGTCGTGATCCAGCGCGATACCGTCCGCTTCGACCCCGACGACATCTGGAGAGTCGTCGAGCGCGAGAAGGCCCAGGGGCTGCTGATCGTCGGCGATGCGTTTGCGCGCCCGCTTCTCGACCAGCTTCGCCGGGCCGCGTACGACCTTTCGAGCCTTGGCCTTCTCGTCAGCGGCGGCGCGGTTCTCAACGTCGGCATCAAGGAAGAAATCCTTGCGGCACTTCCCGACGTGATGATCTTCGACGGCATCGGCTCCTCCGAAACCGGAAGCCAGGCTGCGAACATGAGCAGCAAGGGGATGGGCACTTCGACCGGCTCTTTCCTCCCCCAGCCGGGCAACTGCGTGCTGTCGGAAGACCTCGGCCGCGTGCTCGCGCCGGGCGATACCGAAATGGGATGGTTCGCCAAAGCGGGGCGCGTTCCGCTGGGCTACCTCGGCGACCAGGCCAAGACGGAACGAACTTTCCCGGTAAAGGACGGCGTGCGTTACTCGGTGCCCGGAGACCGAGCGCGCCATCTGGCAAGCGGCCTCATCGAGGTGCTCGGCCGCGACTCGGTGACGATCAACTCCGGCGGCGAGAAGATTTTTGCCGAAGAAGTCGAGCAGGCGCTCAAGCATCACCCGTCGGTCTACGACGTCGTTGTCTGCGGCAGGCCGAGCGAGCGCTGGGGCCAGGAAGTGGTTGCGGTCGTCGCGCTGCGAAGCGGCGAGAACGCGAGCGAGCAGTCCCTGCTCGAGGAGGCGGCGCGGCGCCTGGCGCGCTACAAGCTTCCGAAGGTCTTCGTCTTTCGCGACGAGATCCTGCGCAGCCCGAGCGGCAAGGCCGATTACCGCTGGGCCCGCGAGCAGGCCGTGGCGCAAACCTGATTCGAGCGTTTTCGCAGCGGCGCGGCAATGTTAGGCTCCGGGTGTGACCTACCTGGACGGTCCGCGCCCCCGGCTTTTCGCGCATCGCGGCTCTTCGGGGACTGCGCCCGAGAACACGCTCGAGGCCTTTGCCGAAGGCGTGGCCGCCGGTGCCGACCGCCTCGAGCTCGACGTGCACGCCACGGCCGACGGCCACATCGTCGTCTTCCACGACGAGGAGTTGGATCGCACGACCGATGCCGCCGGCTCCTTGCATTCGCGCACCCTGGCCGAGCTGCGGCGCGTGGATGCCGGTTTCCGCTTCGAAGGACCGGCGGGCGATTTCCCGTTTCGAGGGCGCGGCGTGCGCATTCCCACGCTGGATGAAGTGCTCGACGCGTTTCCCGGCGTTCCGCTCAACATCGAGGTCAAGCACGACGACGGCCGCACCGTCGAGGCTTTCTTCGACGTGCTCGACCGCCATGGCGCCCGTGAACGCGTGCTGGCGGCGGCCTTCGACGACGACATCATCCGTCGCGTGCGCCGGGTTGCGCCGCGGGCCTTGACGAGTCTTTCGGCCGCCGAAGTCGCGATGTTCTTCGGCGTTTGCCTGTCGGGCACGAGGGACGGTTACCTTGTGCCGGGAATGGCGCTCCAGGTGCCGCCGACCCACGAGGATCTCGAGCTGGTCTGTCCCGTTTTCCTGGACATGGCGCACGACCTCGGGATGGAAGTGCACGTCTGGACGATCAACGACGAGTCGGAGATGGAGCGCTTGCTCGACCTCGGCGTCGACGGGCTCATGACGGATTTCCCGGCGAGGGCGCGCGCGGTGTTCGAGCGCAAGGGGCTGCGATCGTGAGCGCAGCTGCTGCCATCTACGAGCGCGAGCTCGACGCTTCGACCGAGCGCATCTGGGAGAACGTGCTCGACTGGGAGCACCTGCCGTACCTTCATGCCCAGGCCTTCGCGGGCATTCGCGTAGAAAGCGCCGATGCCGGCGGCTGGAAAGCCGAAGTGGAGCTACCCGGCACGCCGGGAAATTTCGCGACAGTCGACGTTCGCCTGGACCGGCCGAGCCTGCGCTACACCACGCGCACGCTCGCCGGCAGCGGCGCGGGCACCGAGATCACGACGAGCCTTTTCCCTCGCGAGGAGCGTCGCACGGGCATTCGCGTCGAATTCCACGTGCCGTGGGCGCCGCGGTCTGCTGCCGAAGCGATCGGCGCCGCCTACCGCGGGCTTTACGTGACGCTGTGGGACCAGGACGAGGCGATGATGCGCGAGCGCCAGCGGGTGCTCGACGCGGCGGCCGCTGTCAGTCCGGGTGAAAACGAGCGCAGCCTCGTCCTCGGACGAGTGCATGACCTGGCCTCGCGGCTTCCGTTGGATGTCGGGCTTGCGGGCCGCCGCTTTCGCGTCGTTTCGATCGACGGCCGGCTCCACGCCTACGACCTGCGCTGCCCGCATCTCGGCGGACCTCTCGGCGAGGGCACGCTGCACGGATGCGAAGCGGTCTGTCCCTGGCATGGCTACCGTTTCGACGTGCGCACCGGGCAGAGCTGCGACGGGCGAGGGCTGCGGCTCGGTGCGGCGGCGCGCATCGACGTCGACGCCTGCGGCGGCGACGTCACGCTGAGGCTGCCGTGACGCTGCGCCGCTTCCCGAATCCGCCGCTGTGGTTCTGGCTGAGTTTCGCGGTCGCGCTCGTCGCCAACCGCATCGCCGGCGTCTCGGCCGAAGAGTCGATCGTGCTGATGTCGCGGGTCAGCGTTTTCGCCGAGGAGGTGCGGGCCAACAGCCTGCAGTACGTGATGTACTGGCAGGGCATCGCGTATCCGTCGGTCGTCGTGTTCCTGTACTGGTACCTGCGGCCCGTGCTGGCGTGGTTCGAGAACGGGTGCGTGCAGCCGGCGCCGCTTCTCGTGCGCCGCCGCGTCCTCAGCGCACCGCTGATGTACGCGGTCTCCGGCTTCCTCGCGTGGATCGTCGGCATTCCGCTGTTCATCGGCATCACGCTCGGTGCATACGGACGCTGGTCGTCGGAGCTGGCTTCCCAGCACATCTTCACGCCGATGATCAACGGCTACCTTGCGGCGACCATCTCCTACTTCGTCGTCGACCGCATTTTCCGCGCGATCGTCTATCCCAAGGTTTTTCCCGACGGAGGCCTGGCCGGCGTGCCCGGCGCGATGGTACTCGGCGTGCGCGGCCGCTTCTTCCAGCTGCTGCTCTCGCTGTCGTTCATCCCGATGTTCGTGATGCTCGGCCTCACGCGCGCCGCCGTGGTACGCCTGGACGACCCGCACCTGCACCTGGATCCCGTCGAGCTTCTGCACCAGCTGAGCGCGGCCAGCCAGGCGACGTTCCTCGTCTACGTGCTGGTGGGCGGCGTGCTTGCGGTGCTGGTCACGCGCACGGTGACGCGGTCGATCGAAGAAGCCGCGCGCGCGCTGCGGCGCGTGCAGAAGGGCGACCTCAACGTGCGCGTCAGCGTCGAGTCGGCCGACGAGATCGGCGTGCTCGAGGACGGCGTCAACCAGATGGTCGCCGCGCTGCGCGACCGCGAGAAGATCCTGCAGACGTTCGGCCGCGTCGTCGAGCCGGGCGTGCGCGACCGCCTGCTCAGCGGCCAGGTAGGCCAGCACGGCGAGCTGCGCCGAGCCACGGTGATGTTCTGCGACCTTCGCGGCTTTACCGCGTATTCCGAAGCCAACGGTGCCGAAGAAGCGGTGGCGACGCTGAACGAGTTCTTCACCGTCACCACCGCGTGGGTACGCGAGTGCGGCGGTATCGTCGACAAGTTCATCGGCGATGCGGCGCTCGTCGTCTTCGGTCTCCTCGACGACGATCGCTCGATCGCGGCGGCCGAGCATGCGGCGGCCTCTGCGATGCGCTGCGCTCTCGGCCTCGAGGACCGTCTTCTCGAGCTCAACGTGCACCGTCGCGCCGACGGCCGCGACCCGCTTGCCGTCACCATCGCGATCCACAGCGGCGAAGTCGTCGCCGGCGTCATCGGATCGGTCGACCGTCACGAGTACACGGTGATCGGCGACACCGTCAACGTTGCCTCGCGCCTGCAGCAGGCGGCCAAGGACTACGGCGGCATCGTCGCATCGGAGGAAGCCCTTGCGCTGGCCCGCGCCGGCGGCCTCGAAGCGCCGGTGCGCGTCAGCGATTCGGTGAACCTGCGCGGCCGGCGCGAGCCCGTCGTTCTGCACGCGCTTGGCTTTCCCGGGCGCGTCTCGGTGGCCAGCGCGTGAGCGCGGCCAAATCGTCGCTGGCCAGGCTGCGTGCCCGGCACGCCGAGTTCCTGCTGTCGCGCCTGACGTCCGAGTCGGCGCGCGAGGACTGGGTCCAGGCGCTGCGCGAGACCTGGCAGCAGGTGCTGGCGAGCCCCGTGCGCGACCTCGTCGAGCCGCAGGCTGCCGCCGGCGCAGTGGTGCGCGTGCTCTCGGAAGACTCGGTGCGAGAGCTCTACGCGCCGATCCTGCGCGACGCGGGCCGCCGCGCGCTCGAATCGGCCAGGGCAAGCGAGACCGCGCTCGGCAAGCACGTGCCCGACGGCGCGCGCCGCGCGCTGGAGGCACTGGCCGAGCATCCGAGCCTGGTGCCCGACCGCCTCGTGCGCGAGGTGCTCGGCCAGGAAGCCGTCGAAAAAGCGCTGCGCGACGTGCTTTTCGACGGGCTGAGGGAGTTCCACGACACCGTCAACCCGTTCTTCGCCGACTGGGGAATCCCGTCGCTCCTGAAGTGGCTTCCGATCGGCGCCGGCGCGGTCAAGGCGTCGATGGGCACGCTTCGCGCCGAGTTCGACAAACGCCTGGAGCCCGAGATCCGCAAGTTCCTGCTGGTGTTCTCGCGGCGCGCGACGACGCACCTGGCCGACGTGCTGCTTTCGCGCAGCAACGACCCGAACCTGGTCGCGCTCCGGCGCAACGTCGTCGTGTTTCTCTACAGCCAGTCGATGCGCGAGCTTCTCGCGGGAGTCGACGACGGTGCCGCCACTCACGTCGAGACGGCGGCCGAAGCGGTGGCGCTTCAGGCCGTCTCGTCGCGGGAACTGCGCGCCTCGCTGCAGGACATGCTCGCGCGTTTCGTCGCCGACCACGGCGCCGAGCCGGTCGGCGACTGGCTCGCGCGCATCGGCGCGACCGCCGAGCCCGACTTCGAGGCGTGGGTCGAGCTTGCGTGGCCGCTGCTCCGGCGTTCGCTCGCGACTTCGGCGCTTCGCCGGATGATCGAAAGGATCAACGCAGAGTTCTACGACAGCCTCAAGGACTGAGCCCTGTGCACCAGCCCCATCGTCAGGCGGTCGTCGGCGGGCTGGTGCCGTCGTGGCTGGTCAGCTCGCTGTAGTTGCGGCCGATGCGCCAGGCCAGCAGCAGCCATACGGCCACCAGTCCTGCATTGACGAGCGCAAACGCCCGCGACCCGAGGGTGAGCCAGTCGTGCAGGATGAACACGACCGCTGCGGCAGTGACGTCGCCCAGGCGGACGAAGAACGAATCGATCGCCTGTTTCGCGCTGTACTTCTGCTCGGTGGTGCACGGCAGGAACAGCATGTTGCGCACGGTATTGTTCAGCGAGTAGTCGGTCGAATTCTCGGCCACTTTCGCGGCAAACACGACGCCGAGGACGGGAGCCAGGCCGATCGCGCTGTAGCCGGTCAGCGCCACCAGCGGCAGCACCAGCACCGCCAGCTGCACTCCGAATTTCTTGACGATGCGGGAGACGAGGAAGAGCTGCGTGATGAGGCCGACCGTATTCACCCACGCGAAGAAGTAGGAATACGATGCCCCGATCAGGCGCTTGATCCCCTCGGGGTCGCCCGCGCCGACCTTGCTGATCGCGTCGTTCTGCAGCGTCGTGCTGAGCAGGAACTCGCCGGTGGTCTTGACCGCGTTGTGCAGCAGCAGCATCAGCGCGATCAGCAGCAGGTAGCGCGTGCGCAGCACCATGCCGAAGGCCCCGCCGCGCGCGGCCGGCTCCTTCGTCATCGCGGCGCGCGGCGCAGCAGAGCGTCCGCGCCGACTCTCGCGCACGTCGATCAGGTTGGTCAGCACCGTTTCCAGCACGAGGATCGCCGCGCCGACGAGCATCGGCGAGTACGTTCCGAGTTTTTCGATGAATCCGCCGGCCACCGCGGCGCCGGCGACCGCGCCGAACGAAGCGCCGAACCCGACGATCGGGAACAGCCGCTCGCCTTCGTCCTTGCTGTAGAGGTCGTTCGCGAAGGACCAGAACTGGGCGACGACCATCATGTTGAAAATGCTGATCCACAGGAAGAACGCCATCCCGATGTGCACGCCGGCCTGGCCGAGCGCATAGAATATGAGGAGGCAGACAACGAAGAAGCCGGTGACCGAATTGATCAGCAGGCGCCGGTCCATGCGGCGCACGAGCGCTCCGTAGGCCGGCACCGCGCCGGCCAGCAGGAACACCTCGACGACCGACAGGTACGTCTTTGCCGCTGCGCTGCCTTCGCCGAGAACGAGGGCCTCGCGCACCGGCTTGAGCACGTAGTAGGCCATGAGGATCAGGAAGACGTTCAGGCCGAGAAGCAGAGCCGTACCGCCCTCGCCGGTGCGCACGTCGGCGAAGATCCTGAGGAAGCGGTCGAAGCCGTTCGGTGGCCGGGAGTCAGCAGTCGCCATCGCGCCACGATGGCGAACCGCAGCGGGTGCAGCAAGCGGGCGCCGCCATGCGCCTGCGCTACCTCGATGCGGGCCTCGCACCAAGAGGGGCGGTACTCTAGGATCCCGCGCCCGACCGGGCCGCATCTGCGGCGCGGTCATCGGAGCAGGCCAGTGCAAGGAATGGACACCGACGCGATGGAGCCGGATCTGCCGACGGACGACGTTTTCTGCGCGGAAAGAGCGGTGCGGCCGTGAGCGGCGGCGATCTGCTGCTTCGCATGGTGACCGCCGTCGTGTTCGGCACGCTGGTCGGAATCGAGCGCCAGTGGCACCACAAGACGGCAGGGGTCAAGACGAACACGCTCGTTGCCCTCGGCGCCGCGGCGTTCACGATCCTTGCCCAGGTCGGATTCGGACCTGCCAACGTGGTACCGCAAGTCGCGGCGGGCGTCGTGACCGGGATCGGGTTCATCGGCGGCGGCGTCATCATGAGGCGCGCCGGCAGCGTCCAGGGCATCAACTCGGCGGCGACGTTGTGGGCCACGGCGAGCATCGGCCTTGCAACCGGAGCCGGCTGCTTCGGGCTCGCGTGGATCGTTCTGGCTCTCGTCCTGCTGATCCAGTTCGTGGAGATCAGTCTTGCGCAATGGATCGACAGTCATTCGCCCGCAAGCGCCCAGACGCTGGCGGGGCGCCTGTCCGTGCGGGTCACCGATGCCGGCGCCGCGCGCGTTCGCGACGTCTGGAACGAGTTCGCGTCGCGGCCGGGAGTGAAGGCCGTCGACTACGACGAGCTTTGCGTGGACGCCTCCGAGGTTTCCGTGCAGGCCAGCATGCTGATCGAGGAGTCGCGATCGCGGGAGTTGACGCTGCTGGCGCAGCAGCTCGCGGCGCTTGCCGGAGTCCGTCGCGCCGGATGGTCGCACCTGCGCCGCGACGATTCCTCCGGCGAGAACTGACGCGGCTTCGGCGTCGGTCGGGCCGTTATCTTCGCGGAAAAAGCCGTTCGGCCAGCGCGCTCGTGATCCTGGCGTCAGGATCGATGCGCTGGCGCAGCGCAAGAAAGCGAGGCAGGCGAGGCTCCATCGCGGCGAACGCTTCGGGTGTCGTCAGCAGGTCCTTGGCAAGGTAGATGCGGCCGCCGGCCGCAGCGACGACGTCGTTCATGCGTGCAACGAGTGCTGCAGAGTCGGCAGCGACCGGGTAGTCCAGCGCGAACGAGATCCCGGGCATCGGAAACGACAGCATGCCTCGACCCTGGTCGCCGCAGGTCTTGATGACTGCGAGAAACGGCGGAGTTTCGCCGCTCGTCGCGGCTTCGACGAGCCGGCGCACGCTTCGCATCGAAGGGTCGCGCGGCAGCACGCAGTGGTACTGCATCATGCCGCGGCGACCGTACAGCAGGTTCCACGCGCCGACGGCATCGAGCGGATAAAAGAACGAGCGCGCCGGACGCACCCTGCAAGCTCCGTCGCGCGTTGCCAGCTCGTATCGCAGCGCGTGAAAAGCGGCGATAGCCTGACGATTGAGCAGCCACGACGGAGCGACCGTCGGAACGGTGAGGCGCGGAAGCGCACAGCCGCGCGCGTCGCCGGCTTCGCCCTGCGTCGCCCAGCGTCCGCACTGCACGACGCCGCGTCCGAACGAAGAGCCGCCGGCGAGCCAGTCCGACCACGCGACGGTGAACGGCCACTTCGCGCTCGACTCGTCGAGCACGGCAATCAGCGACTCGAGATCGCAGCAGCTGCGGCTCTCTTCGAAGATCGACGGCGAAGGCACGCGCTCGAGCGCCAGCGTGACGTCGAGGACATGGCCGGTAAGGCCCATTCCGCCGAGCGTCGCATCGAAGAGGTCTGTGCCGTCGACGGACGTGAGCGATCGGACGCTCGCGTCGGGCAGGCGCAGGCGAATCGCGTGGATCCATGCGCCGATGGTGCCGGCGACGCAGTGGTTCTTTCCGTGCACGTCGGCCGCGACCATGCCGCCGAGCGTGACGTCGGCCGTCCCCGGAGAGACCGGGACGAAGAATCCGCGCGGAAGAAAAAGGTCGACGAGGTGCCCGAGGCGCAGCCCGGCTTCGGCGCGAAGAAGGCCCGTCGCCTCGTCGAACTCGAGCACGCGGCCGGCGCCGAGCGAGCTCGCGACCGGCTCGCGCCCGGCCGCAGGAAGCGAAGCGTCGCCGTAGGAGCGGCCGAGGCCGCGCGTCAGGACGGCCCCTTCGGTGATTGCCTCGAGGTCCCTGCCTTCGATCTCGACCGCGTCGACGCAGAGGGCCCGGCCCCAGCCGTGCAGGGTCTTGCGGGCCTGGTTCAGGCCGCGCCTGTTGCGGCCGGCGCCGCGCCGATGCCTTTGGACGCCGCGACCGCGAGCACGCTCGCATAGCCACGCATCACGTTGGCATCGCCGAGAAGGCCGCGGTCGCGAAGCATGCGGTGGAACACCGGCAGCTTGTAGTGGGGAACCGTCATCAGCAGGTGATGCTCGAGGTGGTAATTGACGTAGTTCGGCGCAAGGAACAAGCGCTCCCACCACGAGACCAGCGTCGTGCGCGCATTGTGGAACGGGTCGGATGCGTCCTTCGGCATCGCGTGCTCGGCGATCGCGCGGATCCTCAGCACCAGGCTGTACGTCGTCATCCACGCACCGATCCACAGCAGGTAAAGGGCAGGGTGTCCGAAGGCGGCGAGGACCGCGAGCAGCACGAAGTTGCTCACGACGACGCCGCGCAGCGCTTCGTTCGCACTCTGGCCCTGGCGCCGCTTGGTCTTGCCGGCGCTCATGCCGAGATCGCGGCGCACGAGCGCCTTGACGCGCTTCCATCCGGTCTGTCCCGACAGGTCGCGCCAGATCTTGCGGCGAAGGCTCGCGTGCGAAATGGGAAACGGCATCGCAAGGTCGAGATCCGGATCGTCCCTGGTCCAGTTCTTCGCGTGGTGCCTGAGGTGGTAGGGCCGGTACGGCGCAAGGTCGGACCAGACCGGATACGCGGCAAGCCAGTTGCCGGCAAAATCGTTGAGGCGGCGATTGCGGAACAGCGTGCGGTGCGAGGCCTCGTGCATGAGGATCGACATGCCGAGCTGGCGCCCGCCGATGGCGAACAGCGCGACGACGATCGTCAGCGGGTTGGGCCAGCGCGCGACCATCGCCATCGACGCGAACACCAGGCCCCAGTTGACGAGCAGCGCGTTCCACGAACGGCGGTCGTCGAACGACAGCAGGTCGACGATCTCGGCGCGCGTGAAGCGATCGAGCCAGCGCTCGCCGCCGGCGGATGCCTGGATCGGATCGGCCGGCCCGCCGGCCGCGGCGGAATCGATCGTGGCGGATGCGGTTGCAGCGGTCTCGTTCATGCGGGTTCTCCGGGAGAAGTAGCAAGCTCGCTCACGGCCGCGTCGCGCCAGAGCTGGCGATCCATCGGCGCTTCGGTCGTCAGCACTCCGTAACGTGCGATGAACGGTGCCCAGCAGCGGCGGCCGATCTCGTCGTAGGCTGTCATCGCCTTGACCAGGGTGTCGCGCTCGCCGGTGGGCACGATGGCGTCGGGGAGCAGCGGGTCGAGCACGATACGCCGGATCGCCTCGCCGCCGATCAGGAAGCTCTCGGCCATCGCGCGCTTTTCGTCGAGGCGCGGCAGCCGTGCGGCGCTGCGTTCGAGGTCGGCGGTCAGCGCCCGGTAGAGGCTGCGTACCTGCGCCGCGTCCCAGAGCTTGCGCGCCCTGGCGTCGGCGACGTCGTCGAGGTCGACGATGCGGAAGACGGGGCAGTCGGGCGCCAGGCGAAGCGCCTGCAGCGTCTCGCGCGCGGCGTCGATGCCGCCGTCGAGATTGTCGGGACGAACCCACAGCCCGCTGGAGAACTCGCGCATGCCGACGAACTCGAGGGCCCGCACGCTCGTCGTGCGGGTGTCGCGAACGCAGCAGCAGGCGTCGGGCGTGGCGCCGAGCCACGAGCCGTCCCAGGGCCGCGTGCGCCGCTCGAGGTTGCGCCAGCTGTTCAGCCGCGACGTGATCGGGCCGGCGGCCGCGCCGGTACGGTAGGCCCCTCGCTCGTCGCGCTCGATCAGGCCGCAGGCGAGAAGGCGGGTGATGGCGACGCGGGTTGCGTTCGGGTCGATGTCGAAAATCTCGGCCGCGGCGACGAGGAAGCGCACCGGCGCCGAGCGTCCGCGCAGCGTGGACAACAGATCGAGAACGACGCTTTTCGGCCTCGGCTTCATCGTGACCGGCTGGTGAGCAGCAGACTCCCCAGCCCGCTCCGTCTCGGGACCTTACGAAACAGGGCCGTCCCGGTCAAGCCATGTAATATGGGTAGTGCGCTGACCGTCCCGACTCCGGGCGCGTTTTGGCTCGCGCGCGTTCCTCTGATGTAACTCCACCGCAAAGCCAGCGCGGAGGGCCACACCGTGGAGGAAGTAAAGCTATACTTTGATTTCAAGAGCCCATTTGCCTTCCTGGCAAAGGATCCTGCGATGGAGCTCGGGCGGCGCTACGCGCTTTCGGTGCGGTGGATCCCGTTCGCGCTGCGCCTGAAGGGCAAGGACGAGCGCAGCATCTACTCCGAGTACATGGCGCGGTATTCGTACCTGGACGCCCGGCGCTGGGCGAACCGGCGAGGGGGGTTCCCCACGACGGGGGTCTCCTCCGCCGCGTCCTCCCGGAGATCCTCCTGATGCGCGTCCACGCCCTGGAGTGCGGATGGCTGACCGGAGAGATGTCGGGGTTCATCGCCGGCAGCCCTGGCCGCATCAAGGTGCCGGTGCCGGTGTTCGCCATCGAGCACGCCGGCCAGGTCGTGCTGTTCGATGCCGGCATGCACCCCGAGGCCGGCACCGATCCCGCGGCGCGCCTCGGTAACCTGGCCGGTCTCTTCGACGTCGACTTCGGTGCGCGCGAGAACGTCGCTGCACGCCTCGAGGACGTCGGCATCGATGTCGCCAGGATCGACCGCCTCGTGCTCTCGCACCTGCACTTCGATCATGCGGGCGGCGCCTCGCTGGTGCCCAACGCCAGGCTCGTCGTGCAGAAGCTCGAATGGGAGGCCGGCGCCGTTCCCGAGATCGCCGCGCGCTGCGGTTTCGACGTGCGCGACTACCAGCTCGGCCACGACGTCGAGCTCGCCGACGGAACCCACGACCTGTTCGGCGACGGCCGCGTCGTCTGCATTCCGACGCACGGGCACACGCCCGGCCACCAGTCGCTGCGCCTTCGCCTCGACGACGGCCGCGAAGTCGTGCTGTGCGCCGACGCCTGCTACCTCGAGCGCAACCTCGACGAGATGATCCTTCCGAGCGTCGTCTTCAGCCGCCGTACGATGATGGCCTCGCTCGAGCGCCTCGCGCTCTTTCGCGCGGCCGGCGCATCGATGGTCTATGGACACGATCCGGCAGCGTGGCCGTCGGCCGTCTCGTTGCTGTCCGGTTCGTGAGCGGATGATGGATTACCTCGAGCGCAGCCTGAATGCCGCGGTTTACGACGTCGCGATCGAGACCTCTCTCGACCCGGCGCCGAAGCTGTCGGCGCGCCTTGGGTGCGAAGTCCTGCTCAAGCGCGAGGACATGCAGCCGATCTTCGCGTTCAAGGTGCGCGGTGCCTACAACAAGATGTCGCGGCTGGCGCCCGAGGTGCTCGCACGCGGCGTCGTCGCTGCGTCGGCGGGAAACCACGCACAGGGTGTGGCGCTCGCGGCCCAGCACCTGCGCTGCCCGGCGTGGATCGTGATGCCGGTGACGACTCCGTCGATCAAGGTCGATGCGGTTCGCGCGCGCGGCGCCCACGTCGAGCTGGTCGGCGATACGTACGCCGACGCCGCGACGTATGCGCTCGCGATGGCGGGCGAGCGCGGCCTCACGTTCGTGCATCCGTACGACGACCCCGACGTGATCGCCGGGCAGGGCACCGTCGGCCTGGAGATCCTTCGCCAGGCCGGTCAGCGCCTCGATGCGATCTTCGTGCCGATCGGCGGCGGAGGGCTGGCCGCCGGAGTCGCGAGCGTCGTCGCGCGCCTGAGGCCGAACGTGCGCGTCATCGGCGTCGAGCCGAGCGATGCCGACGCGATGTATCGTTCCCTGCGCGAGGGCCACCGCGTCGTGCTCGACCAGGTGGGCCTCTTCGCCGACGGCGTCGCCGTGCGCCAGGTGGGCGAAGAGACGTTCCGCATCTGCCGCGAGCTGCTGAGCGAGGTGGTCGTCGTCGGCAACGACGCGATCTGTGCGGCGATCAAGGACGTGTTCGAGGATACGCGCACCGTGCTCGAGACTGCCGGCGCGCTTTCGATTGCCGGCATGAAGGCGTGGGCCGAACGCGAGAGCGCCAGCGATCTCCGGCTCGTCGCGGTGTGCTCGGGTGCGAACATCAATTTCGATCGCCTGCGCCACATTGCCGAGCGCGCCGAGATGGGCGAACAGCGCGAGGCGCTGTTCGCGGTGACGATCCCCGAAAAGCCCGGGAGCTTTCGCGCGTTCTGCACCTTGCTCGGGCGCCGCGCGATCACCGAGTTCAACTACCGCTACGCCGATGCGTCCGAAGCGCACGTGTTCGTCGGCGTCGAGATCGCCGACCGCAGCGAACGGGCATCGCTGCTCTCCCAGCTCCATCGCGCGGGCCTGCCGGCCCTCGACTTGAGCGACGACGAGACGAGCAAGCTGCACATCCGTCACATGGTCGGAGGCCGCGCGATCGTGCCCGACGAAGTGCTTTACCGCTTCGTGTTTCCCGAGAGGCCGGGCGCCCTGGCGGGTTTTCTCGATGCCGTCAGCCAGGGATGCAACATCTCGCTGTTCCACTATCGCAACCACGGCGCCGACTACGGCCGCGTGCTCGTCGGCGTCCAGGTGGGCACGGGCGGCGAAGACGGCAGCGCGGCGTTCCGACGGCGCCTGGATGAGCTCGGCTTCGAGTTCACCGAAGAAACCGCGAATCCTGCCTATCGTCTCTTCGTCAGAGGAGACCGCGACGAGGAAAACGATGAGAGCGAGGAGAGCTGAGATGCCGAAGACCCGCACCGCGACCAAACCGCCTTCGAAGAAGCCCGCAGGTGCGGCACCAAAGAAAGCCACGCGGGCGGGCCGCGCAAGAGATGGCGCCGCGGCCGAGACTCCGTCGCGCAGCAAAGGGACGGCGGCCGCCAAGAAGCCCGCGCCCGCGCCCGGGAAATCGGCTCCGGCGCCGTTCGAAGGCTTTCCGAAGGATTTCCACGCGTTCTTCCGCGAGCTCGCCAAGCACAACGAGCGCGAGTGGTTCCAGGCCAACAAGGACCGCTACCTCGGGTCGGTGCTGGCGCCGATGGTGTCGTTCATCGCGGCGATGGACCTTCCGCTCGGGCGCGTTGCCGACTGCTTCGTCGCCGATGCCAGGACCAACGGCGGATCGATGTTCCGGATTTATCGCGACACGCGCTTCAGCCACGACAAGACTCCGTACAAGACCCACGCCGCGTGCCATTTCCGCCACGAGGCGGGAAAGGACGCGCATGCGCCGGGTTTCTACGTTCACCTCGAACCCACTCGCGTCTTTTTCGGCGGCGGCCTGTGGCACCCGCCGGGGCCCGAGCTTCGCAAGCTTCGTGAAGCCATAGCCGAAGACCCGGACCGGTGGATCGCCATCACGAAGGCGCCGGCATTTCGCCGCCGTTTCGGGGAGGTCAGGGGCGACGCCCTGAAGCGGCCGCCCCAAGGGTTCGATCCCGACCATCGGCTCGTCGAAGAGTTGAAGAGAACCAGCTACTTCGCGATCCAGGAGGCACCGCCGGCCGTCATCCTGACGAAGGATTTCGTGCGCGACGTCGCCAGGTGCTTCGAGGCGATGGCGCCGTTCATGGAGTTCCTGACCGGAGCGCTCGGGTTGCCGTTCCATCGCGAAGACTGAGCGGATGGCGGCAAAAGGTGCCGAAACATTGCACGGGGTATGGCCTCGGGGCGTGGAACTTCGTAGGCTCGGCGAGGGGGAGCCGTTCGCGCGGGCGGTTTCCCCGTGTCGAGGCAACAAGCATGAGCTCCTCCGACAATCGCGACGACTCTGAAGGCGGCGAGCAGCCGTCGATTCCCGACGAGGAGCACAACCGGGCGGCCCAACCGGTCGACGGCGAAGAATCGCCGCGGCTGCCGTTTCCGGTCGTCGGCATCGGTGCGTCGGCGGGTGGGCTCGAAGCGGCGATCGAGCTGTTCAGCGGGATCCCGGCAGACAGCGGCATGGCGTTCGTGCTCGTGCAGCACCTGCCGCCGGACCGCAAGACGTTGGTCGCCGAGATCCTGCAGAAGAAGACGGCGCTTACGGTGCTCCAGGTCCAGGCCGAATCCAAGGTCGAGCCGAACACGCTCTATGTCATCCAGCCCGGGCGCACGCTGCGCATCGAGAACGGCAGGTTCCACCTGACCGAACCGCTGGATAAGCCGATGCACTCGCGGCCGATCGACGACTTCTTCCGCTCGCTGGCCGAAGAGCAGCGGGAAAGAGGCATCGCGATCATCCTGTCGGGAATGGGCAGCAATGGCGCTGCCGGATGCCAGGCGATCAAGGCGGTGGGCGGACTCTGCATCGCGCAGGACCCAGAGACGGCCGCCTTTCCGTCGATGCCGCATCACCTGATCGATGCGGGTTACGCCGATTACATCCTCAAGCTGCAGGACATTCCTGCAGTCCTGCTGTCGTACGCCAATCATCCTTACGCGAAGGAACGCCGGCCGGCTGTCACCGAGCGCCACCAGCAGCAGCTGCGCGAGATCCTGGCGGTGCTGCGCACGCGCACCCGCCACGACTTCGGCGGCTACAAGAAGGGAACGGTGATGCGGCGGGTCCAGCGGCGCATGGGACTGGCGCGGCTGACCAAGCTCGGCGATTACGCGCGCATGCTGCGCCAGACTCCGACGGAAGTCGCCGCGCTCGCCGACGACCTGCTGATCCACGTGACCGGTTTCTTCCGCGATCCCTATGCCTGGGAAGCGCTTCGCGAGCGCGTGATCGTCCCTCTGGTTGCCGCCAGGGAGAACGATTCGTCGATCCGGGCGTGGGTTGCCGCCTGCGCCAGCGGCGAAGAAGCCTACACGCTGGCGATCCTGCTGGTCGAGGAGGCCGAGCGCGCCGGCAAGCGGCTCGACATCCGGATTCTCGCGACCGACACCGCCGAGCGCAGCCTGCAGAACGCGCGCCTCGGCGTCTATCCCGGCGGCATCGAATCGGAGCTTACACCCGAGCGCCTCGAGCGCTTCTTCCAGCGCGAGGACGCGGTGTACCGCGTGCGCCAGGAGCTTCGCGAGCGCGTCGTGTTCGCGCCGCAGAACGTGCTGCAGGACCCGCCGTTCAGCCGCCTCGACATCGTCACGTGCCGCAATCTGCTGATCTACCTCGAGCCGGATCTGCAACAGCGTCTGCTTGCGCTGCTGCACTTCGGGCTTCGCGACGGCGGCGCATTGTTCCTCGGGACCAGCGAGACGCCGGGACCGAGCGACGAGCTGTTCGAGCAGGTCGACAAGAAGGCCAGGATCTTCCGGCGCGTCGGCCCGACTCGCCACGGCAGCGTCGAGTTCCCGCTGCCGCGACGGATGACAACGACGCCCACCGAGCCCCGCACCGCGGAAGTCAAGGCAGCAGCGGTACTGCGTCCGACGATCGCGCAGCTGACGACGCGGGTGCTGCTCGAATACCACACGCCGCCGGCGGTGACCATCGACCACGACTACTGCATCCTGTACTACCACGGCGACGCGTCGCCGTATCTTGCGCAGCGTTCCGGCGAACCCACGCGCGACCTGATGGCGGTCCTGCGCGAGCCCCTGTATCCCGCCGTGCGCAGCGCCTTCCATCGCGCGGCGCACACGCGTGCGACCGCTACCGAGGATGCGTGGATCGATCGCAGCGACGGCGTTCGCGAGCACGTACTGGTTGCGGTCTCACCGGTCTCGCGCCAACCCAAAGCCGACCTTTTCGTCGTCAGCTTCAAGGATCTCGGCCAGTCGCTCCCGGAGCAGTCCCCGGTGCGGTCGACCGACCGCGAGAAGTCGACCGGCCTCCTGCGGCGGATGCGCGACGAGCTGCAGGGGACGGTCGAGGAGCTTCAGACCAGCAACGAGGAGCTCAGGGCGGCTCACGAGGAAGTCATCAGCACCAACGAGGAGCTGCAGAGCGCGAACGAGGAGATGGAGCTCAGTCGCGAGGAGATGCAGTCTCTCAACGAGGAGCTCTCGACCGTCAACAGCCAGCTCCAGGCCAAGATCGACGAATACCAGGCGGTGACCAACGACCTGACCAGCCTGCTGACGAGCACCGACCTGGCCGTGCTGTTCCTCGACACCAGCTTCCGCATCCGCCGCTTCACGCCGCAGCTCAAGGAGCTGATCGAGCTCATCAGCACCGACGTCGGGCGACCGCTTTCCGACCTTGCGCTCAAGTTCGACGATCCGGACCTGCTCGCGGACGCAGCCACCGTGCTCGAGCGCCTCGTTCCCTGCGAACGCGAGATCGCGGTCGACGGCGGTCGCTGGTTCCTGCGCCGCATCACGTCGTACCGAACCGGCGAAAACCGCATCGAAGGCGTCGTCGTGGCGTTCATCGAGACGACGGCGCGCAAGCGCGCCGAGGAGGCGCTGCGTGACCGCGAGGAGCAGTTCCGTCACGCAATCGAGCATGCTCCGATCCCGGTAATCCTCCAGAACGACCGCGGCGAGGTGGTCCAGCTCAGTACCGCATGGACGGAGCTTACCGGTTACGGGATCCGCGACATCCCTGTGCGCGAGGCCTGGCTGAGCCTGCTGCCCGTCGAAGAAGCCGCACGCCTCGCGGAAAAGCTGGACGCACTGTTCAGCGGCCAGCAGCGCTCGATCGAGATGGAGTTTCCAATCCGTACGCGCGACGACGCGATGCGATACTGGCGCTTCTCGGCTTCCTTGCCCCACTCCAGCAGGGACGGTCGAAGGATCTGCGTCGGCATGGCGGTGGACATCTCGGACCTGAAGAGGGCCGAAGCGGACCTGCGTGCGTCGCGCGACACCGAAGCCGCCGCCAGCGCGATGAAGGACCAGTTCCTGGCCAGCATTTCCCACGAGCTGCGCACGCCGCTTTCGGTGGTGCTGATGTGGGCGAAGCTGCTCAGCCGCGACGAAGTGCCGCAGGCCCAGCGCGCCGAAGCGATCGAAGCGATCGTGCGCAGCGCCGAGGCGCAGCGGCGCCTGATCGAGGATCTTCTCGACACGACGCGAATGGCGTCGGGCAAGCTCCGCGTCGCGCTGAAGCCGATCGAGCTGGCCGCGGTGGTGCAGGCCGCGGTCGATCTCGTCGCGCCGCTTGCCGACAGGAAGGGCGTCGAGCTGAAGGTCCAGGTTCCCGCCACGGTTCCTGCGGTCATGGGAGACTCGGGGCGCCTGGAGCAGGTGGTCTGGATCCTTCTGTCGAACGCGATCAAGTTCACGCCTCGCGGCGGGCGAGTCCAGCTCAAACTTCGAAAGGAGAGCGAGTCGCTCGTCCTCGTCGTCAGCGATACGGGCGAGGGAATCGCGCCGTCTTTTCTCCCGGACGTCTTCGCGCCGTTCGCGCAGGCGGGACGCGGCGATCGCGTCACGATCGGCCTCGGGCTCGGGCTTTCGATTGCGCAGTCGCTGGTCCAGCTTCACGGCGGTTCCATTTCGGCGGCCAGCGACGGACAGGGGCGCGGGGCGACGTTTACGGTACGCCTCCCGATCGCGACGACTGCCACCGTCGAGCCCGACGCAGGTTCGCCGGGACGGGAGAGCCTCGAAGGCGTCTCGGTGCTCGTGGTCGAGGACAATCCCGACACGCTGAAAGTGGTGCAGACCGCGCTCCAGAGCGCCGGCGCGACGGTCCACGCTTGTTCGTCCGCTGCAGAGGCCCTGAGCGCCTATTCCGATCTCCAGCCCGGTATCCTGCTGAGCGACATCAGCATGCCGGACATGGACGGCCTGGAGCTGATGCGCCGCATCCGCGGAATGGAAGCCGCCTGGCACCGCAAGCCCGTACCGAGCGTCGCGCTGACGGCGATGGCGGCTGCGTCCGATCGCGATGCGGCCAGGGACTGCGGTTTCGACGAATTCCTGGCCAAACCCATCGACCCCGAATCGCTGGTGGCCACGTTGCGCGCGGTCCTGGATGGTGGCCGGTGAAACGACTTGCAGCAATTCGAGCGATTGTTCTTGCCATGACTGCGTGCGTCGCTGCGGCTGCGGCCACGGCCGCGCACGCGTTCAGCGACGATTTCGCGGCACCTCTCTCGCCGCAATGGGCTGCGGCGCGCACGAGCGAGCCGGGTTCGGCGGTCTCCTCGCCGGTGGCGGACACCGAGGCTCTCGACGGCAACGTGCTCGAGCTCGTCTATCCCGGCGGCACTTCACCGGATGACAGCGGCCCTGCGTTTGCGACGGAGCTCGAGAGCGCGTCGCCGCTCGGCTACGGCACCTTCCGCGCGCGCCTGCGCACACCCAAGGCGAGCCGCGCCACCGGCCTCGTCTCGGCGTTTTTCACGTATTTCAACGACGGGGCGGATCACGACGGCGACGGAATTATCGACAACGACGAGATCGACATCGAGATTCTCGCCAACGAGCCGTCGTCGATCTACTTGACGGTGTGGACCGACTACACCGACGACAGCAACTTCCACAAGACGACGCGCAAGGTGGACGTTCGCAGCGGCCGCGTGTGGCAGACGCCGCCGGGCGGCGAGAGCAGCTACGACCTCGTCGAGACCGATCCGCTCGGCTGGAGCTCGAGGACGTTCCGCTCGTGGAAAGCGTTCGCGACCTACCAGTTCGTCTGGTCTGCCGGCAGCGTCGAGTATTCGATCGACCTCGAGGACGGAACCGGTCCGCACGTGCTGTGGACGCTGGCCGGAGACCCCGACGTGACGATTCCGTCGCAGCCTGCTCCGGTGTTCTTCAACCTGTGGCACAACGGGTACCACTGGAGCTCCGGTCGCGCGGCGCGTGTCCCTCGCGGCGGCGCCCTGTTCCACGTCGACAGCGTCAGCGTCAACTGAGCTCAGCCCGCGAGCGCTTCCTCACGGCGGCGCTCTCTCTCGCGTCCGGTCGGCACCGGTGCCGCCGCTGTGTGCGTCGGCAGCCGTTCTCCGCGCGAATAGACGCTGAACTGCATCAGGCGAAGTCGCACCACGCTCGCGACGACGAGCCTCGGCACGTCGTGGTGCAGGTGAGGAAATTCCGCGTGCAGCACGGCGGCGTCCGCCACGGTCTCGACCGTGACCTTGACGACGGGGCCGGTGCGCTGGATCGACATGACCCGCACGTCGATTCCGACTGCGCCCGCATCGGCAAGACGCAGGTCGGCCGGGCGCACGTAGACGTCCACCGGACCGCCGGGATGGAGACCGGCGGTATGGATACTTTCGGTGGAGATCGGCTGCCCGACGCCCGGCAGGTACACGCTCCCGTCGCGAACGGCGCCCGGCAGAACGTTGGTCTCTCCGAGGAAATCGAAGACGAACGGGCTGGCCGGGCGCTCGTAGAGGTCCTCGGTCGAGCCGATCTGCTCGATGCGGCCGCGATTCATCACGACGACGCGGTCGGCCAGCTCCATCGCTTCTTCCTGGTCGTGCGTGACGAAGATGCTGGTCACGTGGATCTCGTCGTGGAGCTTGCGCAGCCATTGGCGCAGCTCGTGCCGCACCTTGGCGTCGAGCGCACCGAAAGGCTCGTCGAGCAGCAGCACTCTCGGCTCGGCGGCCAGCGCGCGCGCCAGCGCGACTCTCTGGCGCTGGCCGCCCGAGATCTGGCCGGGATAGCGCGCGTCCAGTCCGTCCAGCCGCACCAGGTGCAGAAGCTCGCGCACGCGGTCGCGGATCTTCGCGCGCGAGACGTTGCGTACCCTCAGTCCGTAGCCGATGTTGTCGGCGATCGTCATGTGGCGAAACAGCGCGTAGTGCTGGAACACGAATCCGATGTTGCGCTCTCTCGCCGAAAGACCGGTGATGTCGTCGCCTCCGATCGAGACCGAGCCCGAGTCGGCGACCTCCAGTCCAGCGATGATGCGCAGCAGCGTCGTCTTGCCGGACCCCGACGGGCCGAGCAGCGCCAGCAGGTCTCCGTCGGGCACTTCGAGGCTGACGTCGTCCAGCGCGGCGAAATTGCCGAACTCCTTGCTTACGTTGCCGATGCGGATGCTCATGATGCTCCCTTCGCTGCGGCGCGGGCTCCGACTGTGCCGGCAACCCCGCCAAGGCTTGTCGCCGGTGCCTTGCGCTCGAGCCTGCTCCTGGCCACCAGCGTGACGATTGCAAGCAGCGTCAGCGTGGAGGCGACGGCGAACGCGCCCGGCATGTTGTACTCCTCGAAAAGCTTCTCGATGCGCAGCGGCATCGTGTCCGTCTGTCCTGCGATGTGTCCGGAGACCACGTAGACGGCACCGAACTCGCCGACGGCGCGCGCGTTGCAAAGGATGATCCCGTAGACGAGCCCCCAGCGGATGTTCGGAAGCGTGACGTCCCGGAACATCTGCCCCGGCGTCGCGCCGAGGCTGATCGCGGCGAGGTCTTCGTCCGGGCCGAGCGCTTCGAGCACCGGGATGAGCTCGCGCGCGACGAATGGGAACGTCACGAACGAAGTGGCCAGCACGAGTGCCGGCAGCGCGAACAGGATCTTCAGGCTGCGACCGTGAGGCCACAGGTCCAGGCCGAGCTGCACGGCGAGCAGCACCGCGAACACGATCGCGCCGCCGGCGATTGCCGCCAGGGCCCTTCGGCGTCCGAGACGCGAGCGGGAACCGGTCGGAAGCAGCAGCAAGAGCGCGAGCGCGAAGGCCGCGGCGACAAGTGCCGACACGAGGTACGGCATCACCGAATAGCCGTCCTCGCGCAGGAACTGCCCGCAGCAGCCCTGCAGCCCGAAGATCAGCACGAACATCAGTCCGGCCACCACCGGCGAGACCGCGAACGGAAGGTCGACAAGAGCGGTGAGAATGGTGCGGCCGCGGAAGTCGAAGCGCGCGATCGCCCACGCCGCGGCAATGCCGAACACCGTGTTGGCGCCGAGCGCGATCGGCACCACCGTGGCCGTCAGCAGGATCGCCTGGCGCGTGTCGGCATCGCCGAACAGGTTGTTCCAGTAGGCTCCCACTCCATTGCCGAACGCCACGACGAAGATGTTGACGACGGGAACGACGATCAGAAGACCGACCAGCGCGAGCACGAAGGCGGTCAGGCCCCAGCGCACCCAGGCCGGGTCCTGCTGGGCCGTGCGTCCGCGGCGAAGAGGCCCCGCATCCGCAGGCGACACGAGCGAATCAGCGCTCATGGCGCAAGCTCCAGCGTTCCAGCCGGTTGGTCAGTACCAGCAGCGAGAACGACGCCAGCAGCAGCACGACGGCGATCGCCGTGGCTTCGCCGTACGCGAACTCTTCGAGGCGCGCGACGATGAGGATCGGCGCGATCTCGGTCTTGTACGGCATGTTTCCGGAGACGAAGACGACCGAGCCGTACTCGCCGATGCCGCGCGCGAACGCGAGGGCGAACCCGGTGATCAGCGCGGGAAGCACGGTGGGGAAGACGACGTGGCGGAAAGCCTGCCACCTCGTGCCGCCGAGCGAGGCGGCGGCCTCCTCGCATTCGGGATCGAGGTCCTCGAGGATCGGCTGAACGGTGCGCACGACGAACGGCAGCCCGACGAACACGAGCACGAGCACGATCGCAAAGCGGCTGTACGCGCCGTAGATCCCGAGAGGAACGAGCCAGTGCCCGAGCCAGCCCTTCTGCACGTACAGCGAGGAGTAGACCAGGCCCGTCACCGCCGTCGGCAGCGCCAGCGGCAGGTCGACGAGGGAGTCGACGATCCGTCGCCCGCGAAAACGGTAGCGTACCAGCACCCACGCGACGACGAGCCCGAGCAGGGCGTCGGCGATGGCCGCAACCAGCGCAGCGCCGAACGTCAGCGCGTACGCGGCGCGCGCGCGATCGGTCCACACGGCGTGACGGAATTCGTCGAAGGTGAGCGAGCCCGCCTTCGCGAAGCACGCGAGGATCGGGATCACGACGAGGAACCCGAGGTAGAACAGCGTGTAGCCGAGGCTCAAGGAGAAGCCCGGCAGCACGCGGCGGTCGACGGTCACCATGGTCTTCGGCCTCGCGCCAGTTCGCCGCGCGCCGGCCTCATTTCGGCTTGTAGATGCTGTCGAACACACCACCTTCGGCGATCAGCTGCCGGTGCGCATCAGGAAAGTCCTTTGCGATCTCGGTGATGTCGAACAGCCGGATGTCCGGGAAAGACGAGGCGTGCGCTTTGAGCACCGCCGGATTGGTCGGCCGGTAATAGTGCCGGGCGATGATCTCCTGCGCCTCGTCGCTGTAGGTATACTCGAGGTAGGCCTGCGCGGCGTCGCGGGTGCCCTTGCGCGCGACGTTGATGTCGACCACGGCAACGTGCGGCTCGGCGCGAATGCTGATCGGCGGGTAGACGATCTCCAGGTCGCCGCCTGCTTCGTCCGCCTCGAGGTGGGCCTCGTTCTCCCACGTCAGGTGCACGTCGCCGATGCCTTTCTGTGCGAACGTGGTCGAAGCGCCGCGGGCACCGGAGTCGAGCACCGGCACCCGGCTGTAGAGACTCGTCACGTAGTCGATCGCGTCCTGGCGGGTCCCGCCGCGAAGGATCACCGAGCCCCACGCGCTGAAGAAGCTGAGGTAGCCGTTGCCCGACGTCTTCGGGTTCGGAGTGACGATCTCGACGCCCGGTTGCACGAGGTCGGGCCAGTCGTGGACGTGCTTCGGATTTCCCTTGCGGACGACGAAGACGATCGTCGAGAAGTACGGCAGTGAGCGATTCGGCAGCCGGTCCACCCAGCCTGCGGAGATCAATCCCTTCTGCGCGATCGCGTCGGTGTCGAGGAAGGACGCCAGCGTCACGACGTCGGCCTCCAGCCCGTCGATCACGGCGCGTGCCTGGCTGCTCGAGCCGCCGTGCGACTGGTGGATCGTCAGCGTGTCGCCGGTCTGCTTCTCGTACAGCGCGATGAAGTGGCTGTTGAGGTCCTTCCAAAGCTCGCGCGTCGGATCGCACGAGACATTGAGCAGAGTCAGGTCCCTGGCGGACGCAGGCGCCGACGCGGCGACGATTGCAGTCGCGGCCAGCGCGACCGCAACGACGAATTTCGGGTTCATCTTCGGGTACTCCTCTGTCCCGGAGGACGTGCAGGAGATTGCAACCGGCGTGCCGCCCGCTAACTGGCGGAAATGACAGGATGTCGGGATCCGGCCACCCGTGAAATCTGCTGGATTGCCGTGAGTGATGCGGGGCAGGGGGCTCAGAGTCCGCCGCAGCAGCGCGACCGGTCGATGAGGCGACGGAGCTCAGCGCCCGCCGCGATACCGCGACCAGTCGATGCCGAGTTTTCGCATGCGCGCGCGAAGTGTGTGCGGGTTGATGTCGAGCAGCTCGGCGGCCCCGCCGCGTCCTTCGATGCGCCCGCGACAAGTGGCCAGCGCCGATTCGATGTGCTTGCGCATCGCCTCGTCCAACGCCGAGTTGGCTGCGCCGCTTGCCACCGTCGATGCGCGAACGCGCGCCGGCGCAGTGTTCGATCCCGGACGGTGGTGCAACGAACGGTCGGGCAGGCCGAGTGCCGCGGCTACCTCGAGGCGGTTGCCGTCGCCGAGAATTGCGGCGCGATCGATCACCGAGATCAGCTCGCGCACGTTGCCGGGCCAGTCGTAGCTCGTCAGGAGCGCGATGTCCTCGGCCGTCAGCCGCGTCGGTCGCAGGCCGAAGTGCCTCGCCGCCCGCGCCGCGAAGTGCGCGGCCAGCGCCGGCGTATCGTCGCGACGCTCGCGCAGCGGCGGCAGCACGATCGGAAATCCGGCGACGCGGTACCAGAGATCCTGGCGGAATTCCCCATTCTGCACCATTGCAGGAAGGTCGCGATGCGTCGATGCGATGATGCGCACGTCGACGTTGACGCTTCGCTCTCCGCCCACGCGTTCGAAGCTTCCCTCCTGGAGCACGCGCAAAAGGCGCACCTGGGCCGGCGGCGGAAGGTCGCCGACTTCGTCGAGCAGCAGGGTCCCGTTGTCGGCACGTTCGAACCAGCCCCGTCGCGACGAGGTTGCGCCGGTAAAGGCGCCTTTTTCGTGCCCGAACAGCTCCGAATCGATCAGCTCGGCAGGGATCGCTCCGCAGTTGACGCGGATGAAAGGCGCGCGGCCGCGGGAAGACGCTTCATGGATCGTGCGCGCGATGACTTCCTTGCCGGTGCCGGTTTCTCCGAGAAGAAGAACGGGCACATCGAGGCGCGCCACCAGCGCGACTCGTTCCATCACCGGACCGAGTCCGGCGTCGGCTCCGATGATCGTGTCGCGCAGGTCTTCACGGCCGAGCCGGGCCAGCGCCGAGCGCTTGTCGGCCTCGGCCGCCTCGCGAAGCGCGGCGAGCTCGTGGTAACGGCGGTCGCTTTCGAGCGCCGCCGACACGGGCTCGAGCAACGCTTCGAACATCTGCCTGTGCTGCGCGTGCAACGGAGATCCGCGGCGGGCACGAACCAGCATCGCACCGGTCGGTCCGTCCTCACCGTGCAGCGCGCCCGCCATCCAGCTTGCGGCTGGAGACGATGGAAACAGGATCGCAGCAACGGCGGTATCGCGGGAATCTGCGCCGTTGCCGCCGCGAGGAAGAATGCTTCTGCTGTCCGCCCACGCGCGCAGGGCCGCCGTCTCCCGAGGCTCGAGCGTGCGCTCGACGGCAGGCAGCCGGCCGCTGTCGCCGAGACCCGACGCGCGATGCAGGATGCGCGCGCCTGCCCAGTCGATCGCGAGCACGCTCATATGGTCGGCGGGAATGCGCTCGGCAACGAGCGCCGCAATGGCGGCGGTGGAAGTCGCGATGTCGGTGTGGCGACCGGCTTCGCGCCAGACCTCCACGAGGAGACTCGAAAGCTGTTCCATGGTGCGTAGCCGTCAAATACCGCGGTGATCAGACTATACAACCGTATCGTGGCCAGCAATAATCACGGTCGCTGCTCGGATATTTCACGGAGCTGGGATAGAAGTCCTCGGTATTTCAGCTACTTGTGAGTCCAGACCTGGCCGGCATGCGCATTGCTTCAGTCGAGTCCATCGCTACCCAGAGGAGTCTCCCGATGAAAGCCATTCGTATCGTCGCGGCCGCCGCGGCGCTGGCCGCGCTCGGCGCGGGCGTCGCACACGCCGGTGCCGCTGCCGGCAACCCGAGCCAGGCCGAGCTGCTCCAGAGGATCGAGCAGCTCGAAGCCGAAGTGAAAGAGCTCAAGAAGGACGCGCGCAAGCTCGAAGCCTCCGATGATACGCGCGCGAGCAGCAAGCCGGTTGCCGGTTACAAGGACGGTTTCTTCCTCGCGACCGAGGACGGGCGTTACAAGCTCAACGTCGACGGTTACGTGCAGGCCGACAGCCGCTGGTCGGTCGACAACGGCGACGACCCCAGCGTCGACCAGTTTTCGATCCGTCGTGCGCGCCTCGACATCCGCGGCACTCTCGCCGACCGTTTCGATTTCCGGTTCCAGCCGGATTTTGCCGGCAGCCAGGTCGTGCTCCAGGATGCGTACCTCGACGGCAGGTTTGCGCCGTGGGCGGTCACGCGTTTGGGCAAGTTCAAGACGCCCTTCGGCCTGGAGCAACTGCAGGCCGATTCGAACCGGGTCTTCCTGGAGTCTTCGCTGGTGGACAACCTGACGCCCAATCGCGACGTGGGCGCCCAGCTTTACGGGGATTTCCAGCACGGCGCGTTCACGTACCAGCTCGCGGTTCTCAACGGCGTTCCCGACGGAACCAGCGGCGACACGGACTTCAACGATGCCGTCGATGTCGCGGCCAGGGTTTTCGCGCTGCCGCTGCGCAATACCACCGTCGTTCCGCTTCGCGGGCTCGGCCTCGGCGTGGCGGCGACCGCAGGTCGCGAGCAAGGCACGGCATCCTCGCCGCAGCTTCCGTCGTTCAGGACGTCGTCGCGCAACACGTACTTCAAGTACTCGGCCGATAGCCCCTCGACGTCGGCCGCAACGACCGTTGCCAACGGCGATCACTGGCGCGTCATGCCACAGGGGTACTACTACTACGGGCCCTTCGGCTCGATGTTCGAGTACGGCGTCTCCAACCAGGAGCTCTTGAAGGGAGCCACGAAAGGCGACACGCAGAATACCGCGTGGCAGCTTCGCGCCCAGTGGCTGCTCACCGGCGAAGCGGCGACGTACGACGTGCTCGTCCCCAGCCATGACTTCAACTTCGGGCACGGTGGATGGGGAGCCTGGGAAGTTGCGCTGCGGTACGCCGAGCTGCACGTGGACGGCGATACCTTCACGAAGGGCTTCGCCGATCCCACGAAGTCGGTGAGCCAGATCGACTCGATTACGGCGGGACTGAACTGGTACCTCAATCGCAACATCAAGCTGATGTTCGACTACGAGCACTCGACGTTCGACAAGGGATCCAAGACGGGCGACCGGGATCCCGAAGACGTGTTCCTGACTCGCGCCCAGTTCTGGTTCTGAGCAGCGGGCCGATTACCCGCGCTCGGCGAGAAACTCTTCGAGCGCGCGGTTCCAGGCACCGGGATTCTCGATGTACGGCGAATGTCCGGCATCGGGAATCTCGGTGACACGCGCGCCCGGAACGAGCACGGAAGCGTGCCGCAACAGGTCGGGCGGAAACAGCTGGTCTTCGCTTCCGACGAGGAACAGCGTCGGCATGCGAAGGGCGCGCAGCGAGGCAGGCTCGACGCGCGCGGCGGCAAGCTGCGGCGTGATCGTCGCGACGGGCGGCGATCCAAACGTCGAGAGCGACTGGTAGAGGCACGCAAGGGCAAGGTTTCGCCTGGAAAAACCCTGCGAGAGCGCGGGGTGCACTCCGAGCGGCAGCGGCGCGGCCCCTGCTGCCGCTGCAGCGGCACCGATTGCGCGCATGTGGCCGTGGATCTTCTCGTCGCTGATGCCGCCAGCGGTGTCGGCAAGCACCAGGCGCGTCACCCTGCCAGGGGCGCGCAGCGCGAGGCCGAGCGCCGTCCAGCCTCCCATCGATTGGCCGACAACGGTGGCCTCCGCGATGCCCGCTTCGTCCATCACCGCTTCGAGATCGGCGACGACGGTATCGACCGAGTACCGGTCCTGGTTGCCGGTCGACGGTGCGAAGCCGCGCTGGCTCAGCGTCACGACCAAGTGGCTGGAAGCGAAGTGCGCGACCTGGTGGAACCAGACAGCATGGTTTCCGCCGAGACCGTGCACGAGCACCAGCGCAGGACCCGAGCCGCACGCTTCGAAGTAGATGCGGGCGCCACCTGCGGCCGTGACAAATCCGCTGCGACGAGAGATGGTCGCGCTGTCTGGCGCGTTCTGACGTGAAGGATCTTCGATAGAGCGCATATGGCGCAGGTGGCGACCTGAATGCCGGATTCTGGTCCGGAAGCGCAGATGACGAAAGGGACGGTTGCGCCGCTTCCGGTGCTTGCTAAGAACCATCGCCGGCCCGACCAGCAGGCGCCCGACCGCCGCCGGTCCGACCAGTCGACCGATGGTCGCCCGGTTCGATCACAGTCGGCCGATGGCCGGTCCAACCGGAGGCGGCCCGTGGCCGCCGGTCCCATAAGGAGAATACGCGCATGCATCTTTCCGATACCGTAGCCGTCGTCACCGGAGGGGCCTCGGGCCTCGGCCTGGCCACTGCCGAAGCCATCGTCGCCGGCGGCGGGCGTGTCGCGCTCCTCGATCTCGAGCGTTCCAACGGCGCCGAGGTCGCCTCGGGCATGGGCGGCCACGCGATGTTCACTCCTGCCGACGTCACCAGCGAGGACGAGGTCAACAAGGCTCTCGACAAGGCCATCGCGGCCTTCGGCAGGATCAACGCGGTCGTCAACTGTGCCGGAATCGGCACGGCGATGAAGACCACCGGCAAAGGCGGTCCGTTCCCGCTGAACCTTTTTGCCAAGACGATCGAGATCAACCTCATCGGAACCTTCAACGTGCTGCGCCTGGCCGCTACGCGCATGCTGTCGAACGATCCGAGCGAGGACGGCGAGCGCGGCGTCATCATCAACACGGCATCCGTTGCCGCGTTCGACGGACAGATCGGGCAGGTGGCCTACACGGCGTCCAAGGCCGGCGTCGTCGGCATGACGCTCCCGATCGCGCGCGACCTGTCGCGCGACGGCATCCGCTGCTGCACGATCGCGCCCGGCACCTTCGATACGCCGATGCTCGCGCTGCTGCCCGAAGAAAACCGCAAGGCTCTCGGCGCAGGCATCCCGTTCCCGCAGCGCCTCGGAAAGCCCTCCGAGTACGGCCAGCTCGCGTGCGCGATCATCACCAACCCCTATCTGAATGGGGAAACGATCCGTCTCGACGGCGCATTGAGAATGCCCCCGCGCTGAACGACGACGCCGCTCGACGAACGAATGCCCCGTCCGCGCGCTGAACGGCGACGCAGCCCGGCGGGCGAATGCCTGGCTCCGCCCGCTGAACGGCGACGCAGCCCGGCAGGGCACAATGGTTGCACACGAAGCGCGCGCGGGACTTCGTTCGCCACGGCACGACGGTTGCACACGGAAGCGGCGTGGCATTCGCGACGCCCGTGCATCCCAAGGGCTCAGGGCCGGAGCACCACCTTGATGCAACCGTCGCGGTTGCGGAACATCTCGTAGGCCTCGGGAGCCTGGTCGAGGCTCATGTGGTGCGTGATGACGAACGACGGATCGATTTCCTCGTTCTGCACGCGACGCAGAAGCTCTGCCGAATAGCGGGGTACGTGCGTCTGCCCGGTGCGGATGGTGATTCCCTTGTTCATCGCCGCGCCGAACGGAACGTCGTCGAGAAGCCCGACGTAGACGCCGGGTACCGACAGGGTACCGCCCTTGCGGCAGCAATAGATCGCCTCGCGCAGCACGTGGGTGCGGTCGCCTGCCATGACCGCCGATTTCGCGCGGTCGACGATTGCGCGCAGGGTCCCGGGCGCGTGGGCTTCGCAACCGACCGCATCGATGCAGCGGTCCGGTCCCCGCCCGTCCGTCATCTCCATCAGGCGGTCGTAGACGTCGGTTTCGAGGAACTGGATCGTCTCGGCGTCGCCGTGCTGCTCAGCCATCGCCAGGCGGGCCTGCACGCAGTCGATTGCGATCACTCGCTCGGCGCCGAACATCCACGCACACTGGATCGCGAACTGCCCGACGGGGCCGCAGCCCCACACGGCGACGGTGTCGCCGGCCTCGATGTCGCAATTTTCGGCTGCCATGAACCCGGTGGGAAAGATGTCGGACAGGAACAGCACCTTGTCGTCGGACAGTCCCGCCGGAATCCGAATGGCGCCGACGTCCGCGAACGGCACGCGAAGGTATTCGGCCTGCCCGCCCGGATATCCGCCCATCATGTGGGAGTAGCCGAGAAGACCGGCGGTCGCTTGACCGAGCGCTTCGCGGGCCGCGCGATTCTCCGCGTTGGTCGTGTCGCACAGCGAGTACAGGCCCTTCTGGCAGAAGAAGCAGTAGCCGCACGAGACGACGAAGGGCACGACGACGCGGTCCCCGACCTTGAGGCGCGCGACCGCGCTGCCGATCTCGACGACTTCTCCCATCGGCTCGTGGCCGAGGATGTCGCCCTTCTCCATCGTCGGGACGATGCCGTCGTAGATATGGAGATCGGAACCGCAGATGGCGGTGGACGTGATGCGCACGATCGCATCGGTGGGCTGCACGATTTCCGGATCGGGGACGTCCTCGACGCGGATGTCACCGGTACCGTACCAGCAGACTGCTCTCATCGCTGCTCCTCCGGCGGTGGCGCCGCGCATGCCGGCCACTACACGCAAACGGGCGTTTGGCCGCCGATTGAGCGACGATGGCATCGCAGGCGCGAGCGTAGAAGAACGCTCGCGCCGGCCGTCAGAAGAATTGCGCGTCCGGGGAGGAACCCCCGTACGCCGCCGCGTCAGAACGCGACTTCGACGGGGGTCGAGTAGAACTGCTTGTACCAGCGGCGGAAGCGCGAGATGTCGCCGTCGCCTTCGGCGAGGTTGGGCTTCTCGCGAAACGCCTTGTTGTTCCACAGCGGCATGTCCAGCTCCCAGTCCTTCGCGTAGTAGTCGAAGAAACCGGTGACCGCTTCCTTGTTCGAGTCGCGGCGCACGTAATAGTTGTGCGTCAGGATCATGCGCTCGGGATCGAGCGGGGTCAGCGACTGCACCGAAACACCGTCGATCAGGCCGCTGACGCGGGTCAGGGAAAGCCCGGGCCCGAACATGAACGAACGGATCGTCGCCAGGCCCTCCGCGCTCGACTGCACCGAGTCGCGCTCGAAATCGAGGTGGAGCTTGCAGATCGGTCCTTCGGTGTCGTAGACGACGCCGCGCACGTTCATGCCGTGCAGCGTGCCGAAGTGCGCCACGTCGAAGCCGTTCTCGTACAGTTCCTGGGGGTGCGCAGCGAGCTCCCACTGGCGGCGTCCGTGCACGTAATAATCGTCCGAGTGCGTCTCGGGGATCACTTCGGGAGTCCACTCGGGCGCTTTCGCCTCGGCGTGATGCCAGATCATGATGAAGCCGTTCTGCTCGCGCATCACCGGCGCGCCGATCTTCGCCTTGGCTGGAATGCGCTTGGCGTAGGGGATGTCGAGGCAGTCGCCGGTCTCGCCGCTCCAGCACCAGTTGTGGAACGGACAGCGGATGCCGTCGCCTTCGACTTTCCCGCCGACGCCGAGGTGCGCCCCGAGATGGGAACAGTACGCATCGAGCACGTGGGCGTTGCCGCCTTCGCCGCGGAACACGACGAAGTCGCGCCCGATGGCGTGGACCGCCTTCACCTCGCCGGCGGCGACCTCGTGCGAATAGCAGATGTTGAACCAGCCGTTCGGGAAGGGGGGCAGGGAAATGCGAGTCATCGTCGGCCTCCGCGCGGCCAGGCGACCGCAGGTAGAACATGTTCCAGTCGCGCATTATAGGCGGCGGCCGATGCGTGTCCACTGCCGGCCGGCCCGCCGGCGGCAATTCGAAAAAGGCCGGAAAAGAGGCCTTTTCGGTCGGTGGCCCTGGCGGGCTCCGCGGCCGGCGAGACCACGGACGACGACGGCGCAGGACCCCCGTTTCATCGACCGCGATCGATTCCCCCAGTCGCGCAGCACCGTAGTTGACAGGCGCAGCGTTCTGGCTGCCTCTGGATGCAGGGCCGCGCCGCGTCCCTGCCACTCCTGGAAGAGAGATCGGGGTGACGAAAATCATTCTTATCGCCAGCTACCGTCCGAGCAGCCAGCAAGAGGAGAACGCGACATGAGAGTCGAGCGACTGTTCCTTACGTCGATCGTGGCAACCGCTGTGGTCGGAGTCCTGGCCGCAGCACCTGCGGCCTACGCGACGTCCACGTTGATGAAGTCCTGCAGCGACGACGTGAAAAAATTCGGGTGCACCGCCAAGAACGATACAGCGGTCCACCAGTGCCTGGAGAAGAACGAGAAGAAGGGTGAGACGGATGAGGGCTTCAGTTCGGCCTGCTACAAGGCCCACGAGTCCTACGAGAAGAGAATGGCCGGCCACCACCACACGGCCACTCACAAGGCGCCGACGAAACCGGCTGCGACGCCGCAGTAATCTGCGCGCCTGGCCGCGCAGGCGAGGAGGCGACGCGGGTCAGGCGCTTTCCTGCCGTCGGCGGGAAAGTGCCTGACCCGCAAGCCGATGCGGGCCGTTACTTGCCGGCCTTCTTCTCCTTCTTTTTCTCCTGCTTCTCCTTGGTCGACAGCTTCGGCTTGTTGTTCTTCGCCTTCTTTTCCTGACCTTTCGCCATCTCGCTACTCCTTGGTGGTTTGGCAGTCGTGCGCGGATCGCGCGCTTTGCGCCTCCTGCGCGGGTTGCTGCGAGCGCTGGCCGGCGCGCGCAGCGCGTGAGCGGCGCTCGCTCACGTTTTCCTCGACCTTCGGCGTCGTGGAGGGGCGTCCACGGCGCGTCACTCCGGGTCGAATCGGGTGCGAAGCTGCAGCGGCGCCTCGCGGCTCTCCATCAGCTCGAACGTGCGTTCGTAGCCGGTCGATCGAATCTTCCACCGGCCGGAGATCTTCACGTACTCGTCGTGGTAGAAGCCGGCGCCCTGCAGGATCATGTTGGCGTCGCGGAAGATCACGGTATCGCGCAGGTACCAGGTGCCGCGCGCGCGGCCTTCTGCGCCGATCTCGATCTCCGGGTGATGCCCGTTGTGCATGCTGATGATGCGCGGGCTGCCCAGCGCGTCACGAAGGAACTTCATGATCGCGTCGCGCCCGTCGAACGAGTAGCGGCCACTGTCGTAGGCGGCCGTCGCGTCCTCGGCCAGCGTGTCGGCCAGCTCGTCCCACAGCTTGCAGTCGAGCGCGCGGAAGTAGCGGTACTTCAGCTGGCAGATCGCTTCGATGTCTTCGAGTCTGGACACGGCGCAGTGCTCCCTTGCGGTCGAGCGCGATGCTGCCGCATGTCGCGTGATGCTGCCAGTGCGGGAGATGCAGGAACTGCAGTGCGGGGTCGCCGCCGCGGGACGGCCGGGGCCGGCTTCCGCGCTGGCGCCTGGGCGGGTAACGCCGATCCGGGTGGATGGAGGCCGTGGCGTGCGCTCGGGCGCTTTGGTGCTTGGGGGGGCGCGCGGGCGTGCAGCGGGCCGGTAGCCCGCCGCGGGGCATGCGAGGCCGCCTTGCGGCGGCCTCGCATGCCCCGGAGCCAATGGCTCAGAAGCCGTTGAACGAGGTGTGGTCGATCAGCGAGTTGGAGCCGATCTTCAGGCGCTTGCCGGCGCCGAAAAGTGCTCCGTTCCACTCCACGTGGTTCTTCGTCTTCAGCTTGCCCGGCATGCAGAACACGGTCCCTGCGCCGGTCACGCTGTCGGAGAACCCGGCCTTCTTGCCCTTCACGTAGATGAGGGTGTGGTTGGCCGTCAGCGAATTGGTCAGCGTGAGCTGGGACTGGATCTGCATCAGGAACTTGCCGGCGATGCGCAGCACGACGACGGTGTCGGGGTCTCCGCCGCCGCTCAGCTCCAGCGTGGCGCTCTTGGACGCCTTGAGGTAGCCGGCAACGTTGACGACGTTGAGGCCGCCGACCACGTTGGGAGTGACCGTGAACGTCTGGCCACCCTTGATCTTCGTCTTGCCGACCGACTGCGTGGCCGTCATGGCGTCGAGCTCTCCGGCCACCGTCTGGTAGTCCTCACGCACTGCGATGCAGGCCGTCCCCTGCGGGTTGGTGCCGCTCAGGTCGTAGCTCCCGCTGGCGTCGTCCTTGGCGGTGGTCGATCCCGGTGCGAGCAGCGAAAGCTTCGGGGTCGTGTACGGAAGCTTGTTGGTACCGGGAAGGGCCTTGGCACCGCCGCCGGCGCTGACGATGTCGTTGCCCACCGTGGCGCTGTTGGCCAGCCGGATCGCCTTTGCGTACGACGTCATGCCCGAGACGGCGTCGTCCTCGATGGCAACCGTCGAGCCGAGCTTGAGGATGCCGCCGCAGATGTCGCCGGCAATCGCTACCTGGTTCTTCATCTTGATCAGGTCGGCCTTGGTGCCTTCGCGGTTGACGACGGTCCACGGGCAGAAGTCCACCAGGAGGGTCGACGTACCCGCGCAGGCGCCGTCGGTGCAGACGTCGTTCCGCGTGCAGTCGTTGTTGTCGTCGCACGGCGTGTTGTCGGGCGCGTTCCCGGTGGCGCAGGAGCTGGACTCCTCGTCGCACGCCTGGTTCTGGCACTGGCCGCCGTTGCCGGCGCACGGATTGCCGGCGTGGCTGCTGCAGCTGCCCTCCTGGCAGGTGTCGCTGCCGTCGCAGAACAGGCCGTCGTCGCACGGCGAACCGTTCGGGTCCGCTGCGCTGCAGTCGTGCAGCTCCTCGTTGCAGCTCTCCGCGCAGTTCGAGTCGCCGTCGGGGCCGGGGCACGGATTGCCGTTGCCGGTGCAGACGCCGCCCGAGCAGAAGTCGCTTGCGCCGTCGCAGAACAGGCCGTCGTCGCACGAGTTCGTGTTGTTGGTGTGCGCGCAGGCCTGGCCTTCGGAGTCGCAGGAGTCGTTCGTGCACGTGTTGCCGTCGTCGCACGTGTTCGGTGCCCCGACGCAGCGGCCGTCGCTGCAGGTGTCGCCGACGGTGCAGAAGTTGCCGTCGTCGCAGGAGCCGCCGTGCGCGACGTGGCTGCACTGCTGCAGCTCGCCGTCGCAGGAGTCGGTGGTGCAGTCGTTGTTGTCGTCGCACGTGTTCGGCGTGCCTCGGCAGGCACCGTCAAGACAGGTGTCGCCGACGGTGCAGAAGTTGCCGTCGTCGCAGGACCCGGTCGTCGCGAGGTTGCTGCACGCCTGCAACTCGGTGTCGCAGGAGTCGGTGGTGCAGTCGTTGTTGTCGTTGCACGAGTTCGGCGCGCCGCGGCAGGCGCCGTCGACGCACGTGTCGCCGACGGTGCAGAAGTTGCCGTCGTCGCAGGACCCGGTCGTCGCGATGTTGCTGCACACCTGCAGCTCCACGTTGCACGAGTCGGCGGTGCAGGGGTTGCTGTCGTCGCAGGTATTGGCGTCACCGACGCAGCTGCCGTCCGTGCACGAGTCGTTGATCGTGCAGAAGTTGCCGTCGTCGCACGATCCGCTGCGCGCGACGTTGCTGCACGCCTGAAGCTCGGTGTCGCAGGAGTCGGTGGTGCAGTCGTTGTTGTCGTCGCACGTGTTCGGCGAGCCGAGGCAGGCGCCGT
>DASXOZ010000061.1 GCA_036493895.1 Candidatus Binatia bacterium
TGGTGCTTTCGGCATATCGCGGGCATCACCTTCTCGAGCGCATGACCGAGCGTCTCTCCCAGGAAGCACCCCGGCACGGCGTCTCCGGAATTTATGCCGAACCGCTGACGATCCACACCTTCTCCCAGCGCAACGACGAGCGCGCCGGCATGTCGGTCTGCGCGGTCCTGCTCGGCGCCAATCCCGAGAGCTTCCGCCCCAAAGGTCTGCCATGCCCCACTGCGGGACAGCGCCAGAGCTACCTGCGCACCTTCCGCTTCGTGCAGCCGCCTGCCGCGCGTACGATCCACGCTCCCGAGCCCTACAGGGACATGCTGCTCGAACTCTATGCGAGCCTCGGCGTCAAGGTATCGCTGGCGGCCCCGGCGGCCGCTTCGGCCGCGGAGTCGCGCACCGGAATCAAGCTCAATGATCGCGGCTATGGTACGATCCATTTCGAGCGGATCGGCCCCGAGGCTGCCATCGAGCTCGGCCAAGCGCTGCGCGACGTGCGGGCGTTGGGCGCGGCCGCGGTGCAGCTCAGCGCCCCGATCGGCGATCCCGGCCTGCCCCTCCTGACCGATGCCGCCCGCGGTCTCGGCTTTTTCTTCTGCGGCCTGGGACCGGCGTTCGCGGACGGCGCGGACACCTTCCTCCTTCAGGCGTTGAGCGAGCCATTGGACACCGGAAAGCTTCAGCTGCTCACTGATCTCACGAAGGAACTGGTGGCGTTCATCGATCGCGATCGCGCCGCAACAGCGTAGCGCGCTTGAGGAGGAGAACCGCCAACGTGGTCAACGTCGTCATCCGTCAGTTCCAACCTGGCGGCGCCGTGGTGGATGCCGCCGCGCTCGCCCAGTTCCAGGAGCAGTGGGCGACCTACCGCAAGCTGGTCGAAAGCGATTACCTGAGCCACCGAGAGGTCGGCCGTATCCTGCAGGAGACGCTGAACGACGTTTTCGCCTCGCCCTTCTGCTTCCTCGACATCGCGTGCGGCGACGCCACGATGATGAAGGCCGCGCTGCGCGGTACCCAGGTCCGCCACTACCACGGCATCGACCTGTCGCAGGCCGCCCTCGAACTCGCCGCCGCCAATCTCGCCGAGGTGCCGTTCGAGGTCGATCTCGACCACCGCGATTTCGTCGAAGCCATGATGGGCCGGCCGCAACATGCCGACGCGGCCTGGTGCAGCCTGTCGGTGCACCATCTCGCGACCGACGACAAGCTGCGCCTGATGAAGGCGATCCGCGGTGCCACCGGCGCCCGCGGGATTTTCCTGCTCTACGAGCCGACCCGTCGGGCCGATGAGGATCGCGCTGGATTTCTCGATCGCTTCATGCGGACGAACCAGCCTTTGTGGACCGTGTTGACGCCGGCCGAATGGGATCAGATCTGGCATCATGTCTCGACCTGCGACTTCCCCGAGACCGCCGCCGTCTGGTGCGAGCTCGGCCGCGAGGCCGGCTTCGGCGACGCGCGACAGGTGTTCGACGACCGCACCGATCTCTACCGTCTCTTCCGCTTCGAGACGTGAGACGGTAAAGGTGCGTGCACCGGAAGCAGCGTCTCGGCTCCGTCGCGGCAGAGCGCAAAACGTCTGCGCACGGCGTCGTACGAAATTGAAACAAATTGCAATCGGCACCGTTTCGAATTTGCGCATGATCTTCTTCGAAATGTTCCTGCTTTAGTCGTGCGCTAGCGCGGCGTTTACGCCTCCCATGGAGAAGTGAAGGCATGGAACATCCAATTCGGCCCATG
>DASXOZ010000062.1 GCA_036493895.1 Candidatus Binatia bacterium
TGGGGGGGTCAGGCACCAGCGCGCATCGTCCGGGCGGCGGCGCACGCTTGATGCGCGCTGGTGCCTGACCCCATAGCGGGACAAGCAGTGTCGAAGGACTACTACGAGATTCTGGGCGTCGGCCGCAGCGCTTCGGCCGACGAAATCAAGAAGGCGTATCGCCAGGCCGCGCTGCGGCATCATCCCGACCGCAATCCCGAAGACAAGGACGGCGCCGAGCGCAAGTTCAAGGAAGCGAGCAAGGCCTACCAGGTCTTGTCCGACGGCGACAAGCGCGCGCAGTACGACCGTTACGGCGAAGCCGCGTTCGAAGGCCCCGGCGCAGGCGGCTTCGACTTTTCGTCGGCTTTTGCCAGCGGTGCTTTCGAAGACGTGCTCGGCGACCTGTTCGGCGATTTCTTCGGCGGCGGCGGCCGGCGCTCGCGCACGCGTGCGACGCGCGGCGACGACCTTCGCTACGATCTCGAGATCAGCTTCGAGGACGCCGCGCGCGGCTGCGAAAAGCACATCTCGGTTCCACGCACGATGTCGTGCGAGACGTGCTCGGGCAGCGGCGCCAAACCCGGCACCAGCGCCGATACCTGCTCGGCCTGCGGCGGCGCGGGCCAGGTGCGCTTCCAGCAGGGGCTTTTCCAGATCGCCAAGACCTGCGGCCAGTGCAACGGCGAGGGCAAGATCAACAAGAATCCCTGCCAGACGTGCCGCGGCGCCGGACGCACGCGCACGCTTCGGGAAATCAAGGTCAAGGTCCCGGCCGGAGTGGACCACGGCTCGCGCCTGAAGCTGCGCGGCGAAGGCGAAGCGGGGCTTCGAGGAGGGCCGACCGGCGATCTTTACGTCGTGCTGTCGGTGCGCGAACACGCGCTGTTCCATCGCGACGGCGCCAACGTCGTCTGCCAGCGTCCGGTATCGATGGTCGATGCGGCGCTCGGCGCCGAGCTCGACGTTCCCACTCTCGACGGAGTCGTCAAGCTCAAGATTCCGCCGGGCACCCAGCACGGCAAGGTCTTCCGACTGTCGGGAAAGGGAGTGCCGGATCTTCGCCGCGGAGGCAGCGCGCGCGGCGACCAGTTCGTCTCGGTGCAGATCGAGATTCCCACCAAGCTCGGCCGCAAGCAGAAAAAGCTGCTCGAGCAGCTCCGCGACGAGGACGCCGAACAGGGCGAGTCGCTGGTCGCGGCGTTCACCAGCAAGCTTCGCGACATCATGAGCTGAGGCTCGTTTGCCTTCGGCATCGCGACTGACCGCTGCCATCCCGCGCCGCAGCCGCCGCTCCCAACGTGGGGCCGGCGAATTCGACCTGATCGCGAGGATTCGAGCGGACGTGGCTCGTCTCGGAGCCGGTGCCGGAGTTGCCGTCGGCATCGGCGACGATTGCGCCGTCGTCGACGCTGCCACGCGCCGTGCCCGCACCTCGAAAGCGCGCGAGCGACTGCTCCTGACCACCGACACGATGGTCGAAGGCGTTCATTTCCAGCGCGCGTGGATGTCTCCCAGGCAAACGGGAGTGCGCGCATGGCGCGCAGCGGTATCCGACGTCGCGGCAATGGGCGGCCGTCCGCGCTGGGCGCTGCTTTGCCTCGAGCTTCCGCGCGGGGAAAACGAGATCGCGCAGCGCGACGTGACCGCGCTCGTGCGCGCCGTGGCGCTCGAAGCGCGGCGCTGCGGCGCGACGCTGGCCGGCGGCAACATCAGCGCCGGTGCGGCTTTGTCGATCACGCTGTCGATCGTCGGCGAGACGGACTCGCGCCCGGTCCTGCGCAGCACGGCCAGACCTGGAGACCTGGTGTTCGTCACCGGAAGCCTCGGCGGCGCTGCTGCAGGATCCAAAGCGCTTGCGCGTGCTTCCGCGGCGAGCGGCGCGGCGCTTGCCGGCGCGCGGCGGGAATCGGCGGCGTACCGCCTGCCGCCCGATCGCATCGAGTTCGCGTCGCGCGCGGCGGCGCTCGGTCTTTTGCACGCGATGATCGACGTCTCGGACGGGCTCGTGCAGGATCTCGGTCATCTCGCTAGGGAGTCGCGCGTGCGCCTGCGCATCGACGTCGCTGCCGTCCCGGTGCACGCGGCTGCGTTGCGCCTTGAAAAACGCAGCGGCAGCCGCGGTGCGGCTCTCGAGCTCGCGCTCGGCGGCGGCGAAGACTACGAGCTTGCGCTCACGGCGTCGCCGCGAGCATGGCCGGCGCTGGAGCGCCTCGCGGCGTCGCAGCGCGTTGCATTGATGCCGATCGGAGTCGTCGAGCGCGGTCGCGCGGCCGTCGTGAACGACGACGGCCGCGCGATCCTCGTCGCCGGCTTCGACCATTTGCGTCGCACCCGCCCGCGTACGACGAAGAAGAAATGAACGCGGCGCTGCTCGAGGCCATGCTTGCATCGGTTGCGGCCGGCGAGACCAGCGTTGCCGAAGCGGTCGAGCGCATCCGTCACCTGCCGTTCACCGACGTCGAAGGCGCGAGAGTCGATCATCACCGCGAGCTTCGCACAGGCCTGCCCGAAGTGATCTTCGGCGAAGGAAAAACTGCGCAGCAGATCGCGACGATCGCCCGCGAGATGGTCGATCGCAGCGGCGGCGTGCTGGTAACCAGGATCGATGCCGGCAAGGTTGCGGCGTTGCGCGATACGGTAGGCGATATCGAGCACTATCCGGATGCGCGCATCGCCATGCGCCGGCGCGACGGCTCGGCGGCGGCCGCCGATGCAGCCCACGTTGCCGCCCACGTCGCTGTAATATCGGCGGGAACCTCCGACCAGCCGGTTGCCGAAGAGGCTGCGCGCACTCTCGAGTTCCTCGGTGCAGGCGTGCGTCGTTACCGCGACCTCGGGATCTCCGGCTTGCACCGCCTGATGGCCGAGCGCCACGCGCTCAGTGCGGCATCGGCAGTGATTGTCGTCGCGGGCATGGAAGGCGCATTGCCGAGTGTCGTCGGTGGGCTCCTCGATGTGCCGATCATCGCGGTGCCGACCAGCATCGGCTACGGCGCGAGCTTCGGCGGCCTTGCCGCCTTGCTCGCAATGATGAACTCGTGCGCTCCCGGCGTGACGGTCGTCAACATCGACAACGGCTTCGGCGCCGCCGTCGCCGCGGCAGCGGTGCTGCGGGTCGCTGCGCGGACGCGCTGAACGTCGACGTCCGCGGCAGGCACGACTGATATACGGGCGTCCCGCCGCGCCGCGCCATCCGGTTTGCGCCCCCGGTGAGTCGATCCCGCGCTGCGGCCGCCATTTCGATTGATGTTCCCGGGACTTCGCCATGGTAGTCTTCGCGCGATGTACCGGCGCGTTTGTCTCGCGGCCGCCGTTGCCGCGATTCTCTGCGTCGTGGCCGCGCCTTGCTTCGCCGACGTCAGCCTCGCGCTGGATTCGGCAGCCGGTACCGCGCCAGCGCTGTTTTCCGACGGCGTGGTGCTGCAGCGCGACACGAACGTGCCGGTGTGGGGCACCGCGAGCCCCGGCGAGAACGTCAGCGTAACGGTCGCGGGCCAGACCAAAACCGTAGCCGCCGGTGGTGACGGCCGCTGGCGCGTCCTTCTCGACCCGATGACGGCAGGCGGTCCTTACGAGATGACCGTCAGCGGCAACAACACCATCAAGCTCGAGGACGTGCTCGTCGGCGACGTATGGATCTGCGCGGGCCAGTCGAACATGGTGATCCGGCGCCCCGACCAGAACGAGCTTGCGCCGTTCCCGTTCATCCACACGATGGGCCGCGGCGGCAATTGGAAAGAGCGTCCGTCCGCCATGGCGTTCGTGTTCGGCAGGGATCTGCAGGCCGAGCTCGGAGTGCCGATCGGGCTCATCAACCGTGCGGCCGGCGGCACGTCGATGCGCAGCTGGCTTCCACTGTCGGCAGAGAACGATCCCGATCCAACGGTGCAGGCGATCCTCGCGACGTGGGACGGGTGGGGAGACGAGTACCAGCACCAGGTGCAGCCTCTGGCGGGGTTTGCGATCCGCGGCATCGTCTACTGGCAAGGCGAGCAGGACTTGAAGCTCGCGCGCCAGGATCCGGGCAACATCGATCATTTCTATCATCTGCTGCCGGCGCTGGCGCGCGCGTGGCGCGCCGACTGGCAGATCGGGCAGATCCCGTTCGTCTTCGTGCAGCTTCCGACCGGTGGAGGTCTGCAGCTCGACCAGGTCGTGACGCCGCTCCCTCCGTCCCCGCCGTCGCCCGATATCGCGATGCGCATGCGACAGGCCACGTTCAATGGCCTTTCCGAGCCCGGCACTGCGCTGATGGTGTCGATCGACATTCCCGGCAGCGTGCACCCGCGCGACCACGACCTGTACGGATATCGGCTGGCAACCGCAGCGCTCGGCACCACATACGGCGAAAGCTTCGCGTACTCCGGACCGATCTACGCGTCGATGAGCATCGAGAGCGGCGGCCACGTGCGACTGAAGTTCAAGCCGAACACTGCCGACGCACTCCAGGCGGTCGGAGGACCGCTGCAGGGTTTCTCGATTTCTGCCGATGGACAGAACTTCGTGTGGGCGCAGGCGGAGATCCAGGCAAATGAAGTCGTCGTGTGGAACGACTCCATCCCGTCGCCGTCGGTCGTGCATTACGCGTGGGACAAGTACCCGACGTGGGCAAACCTGTTCAACGGCGCCGGGCTCGGTACGGCACCGTTCTCGACCACGGAGACGCCGGCGCCGTAGCGCGTCGCAGGCAGGTCATTTCCCGTTGGCGTGATTCGGCGGATTAATTCGTCGAGTAATTCGGATGAATCGCCGGTTTCGGCGGAAGCCGCTTCGCGCCATAAAGCACGTCGAGGCAGCCGTTGGCCTGGTTGCAGCAGCCTTGCGAGGTCTGGCATCCGGCGTCGGTTGCCAGCGGATCGTCGGATTCGACGAACTCGTAGAGGAAAACCTGCGCCACACCGCCGGGGTTGAGGCCGACCAGGTCGCAGGTCGAGCGGAACGCCATGGCGTCGCCGGTGTCGCGCAGCGTCGGAAAATCGTTGTCGCAGCCTTCGGTGTCGGTGACCTGAAAGATGTCGTGCTTGCTGGTGGTCAGGAAGATTTCCGAGTTGCCGTCGCTGTTGAACGGCGGCATCTGGCCTCCGCGGGTCGGCCGGTTCGGCTGGAACAGGTCCGCTCTCGACTCGAACGCGAGACGACTGCCGCCGTCGCTCACTGCCGGCCTTGCGCTGTCGGCATTTCCGAACGTGTACTGCCACAGCTCGTTCTTGAACAGGCGGAAACGGAAGACATCGGTTGCGCTGCCGCCGTTGCCGATCGGATCCATGTCCGACTGGTAAACGACAAAAGGGCCGCGCGCGAAGTTGCTCGCGCTCGAGATCGACGGGTTGAGGTTGCTTCCCGCGCCGGGCTTCGAGAGCTGTTCGAGCGTGCCGTCGGTGCGCGTGTAGTTGTAGATGTGGGAGCCCGAGGAACCGTTGCCGAGCTGGTCGAAGTCGGACTGGTACGCATTGGAGCGGCACTGGCGCGTGAACCAGTAGCCGCCGACGACCGGATGCGAGCTGGCGGTCCCGGCGGGACCGTTGCTGACCTGCGTCGTGACCCACTGGGTGCGGTCGGCCGCCGCATCGCCGAAGCTCAGGTTGAAGACCTCGTCGCTCGCATCCGCGTTGTGGAATCCGCGCCCGGGATTGTCGGGATCCGATCCGTTGTTGTCGTCGAGATCGCCGTTGGAGCGGAACGTCAGGCACTTGCCGCTGTCGCTCGCGTAGACTTCGGCATTGACGACGGGAGCAGTGGTGTCGGTGACCTGGACGAATTGTCCCGTCTCGCTGAACCAGAGGAAGACCTCGGGGTTGTGGTCGCCGTTGCCGACCGACGGGTCGAGATCGCCGGTGGAGACGAACGCGACGAAAAGATCGCGGCCGCTGTCGACGTCGTCGGTCTCGCGCGCAGCGTCGTAGCTCTCACCTGCGGCAGTGGTGGTGATGCGCGAGATCGCGCCGTTGCCGGCGTGGTAGATGTACACTTCGCGATGGCCGGGCGCGGTGCCGGGCCCCATCACGTCGCCGTCGGAAACGAAGACGATCGAATCCCCCTGCTGGGAGCGGATCTTCGGCGCCGAGATGTCCCCCGTCGTGTTGCGGGTGACCTGCATCAGCACCGGGATGCTCGAGTGCGCCATCGCTCGCGCCGGGCCAAAGACTGCCACTGCTGCAATCGCGAAAGAAAAAAGGAGCGCGGGTCGAAGATCCCCCGGGGACATCGCGACTCGACTCTACTCCGATCGCCGCCGCCGGCAACAGACGTTCGGCGGCGGCTCGCGATCGACGGCCGTCCGGCAACGCGGGGCTTGCGTCATTTCGGCTTCAGCGCGTTGTCGAGAGTATAGCGGTCGCGGTTTCGCTGCAGGAAATTCCAGCCCCACCCGACGACGGACCCGTCTTCGAAGACGACGGGCGTAAGGGCGTGCGCATCATCGACTCCCTGCCACACGTACCCCTGGGTGACGTAGTAGAGGATCACGACCTCGGTGCGTCCACCGACGCGATAGCTCTCGGTGCGCCACGGGTTGCGAAGCTGGATGCGCTTGTAGCCGACGATCTGGCCGGTGCCCATGAGGCTCTCGACCTGCTCCCTCGTCATTCCGAGCTTGATCGAGCCGACGTTCTGGTAGTTCGTATCGACGCCCTTTTGATAGACGTCCAGCGCCTGGCCGCTGCAGCCGGCCAGCGACGCGGCGAGCAGCGCGACGAGCGATGCAACGAACGGAGCGGAAGCCGGCCGCCGCCGCGACGATGCAGGCAGGTTTCGCGAAGAGCCCGTCATCGAATCTGCTTCTCGTTGAAATAACTGCACACGGCCCTGTCGCTGTCGGCAGGCGCCTCGGTGACGGGGGCCGACGTCGGCGCCGCGCCCTTGCGGTAGAGGCCGGCGCGCACCCGGTAACAGGTGCTGACGAAGTTCGGGTAGTTCTGGGCGGTGATCTTGACGAGGTCGGCGCCGATCCGGCACGCCTGAGCACGCACGCGCTCCATCGCCTCCTGCTGTGAGCAACGGGTCGAGAAGCCGGTATCGCCCAATCGCACTTCGCCGATGAGAAGAGCGTTGCCGGGAACGGCGTCGTTCATCTGATAGAGATCGGGGCAGCAGGTCGGGGCCAGGCCCGGGTACGCGTGATCGGTGCGCATGTAGACGGACGGGCCGCATCCCGCGGCTGCAGCCGCGAGCATCGCTGCGGCTATCGCGCGTCGCATTTTCCTGTTGCCTGGCTTCATGGCCGCCGACTCGCGGGCAGATTTATCGCCGTGGCCGCAGTCACGCCAGCGCGTGACCCGCTTCGCCAGTGCAATCTGCGCACAGGCGCCTAGCGCGTCGGCAACCTGCTAGCGAAAGAACAGCAACGTCACGACGACCAGCGCCGGCACCAGCACGGCGGTCGACCAGGCCAGATAGCCGACGAAGCCGGGCATGCGGACGCCGTTTTCTTCGGCAATTGCCTTGACCATGAGGTTGGGTCCGTTGCCGATGTACGTCATCGCTCCCATCATCACGGCGCCGCAGGAGATCGCCTCCAGCACGACGCTGCCGTCCGGACGGACCGCCAGGTAATCGGCAAGGTAGCGCGGGCTCTCGACGCCGACTCCGACCTGCCCGCAGGCCACTGCCGCAAACGCAAGATAAGTCGGCGCGTTGTCGAGGAAGCCCGACAGAAGCCCCGTCGACCAGAAATAGTCGCCCGCAGTGACAATGCCGAGCTGGCCGCCCTTGGCATTGAGGATGGCCAGCGGCGCGATCATCGCGATGAAAATGCCGGCGAACAGGATCGCGACCTCGGCGATCGGTGCGAACGTGAACCCGTTGCGCTCGCGGACCGATGCGTCGGTCGTGATCCACGATGCGCCTGCAATGGCCGCCATCAGTGATTCCTGGACGCCGAAGCTCCAGTTGCCGTCGGCGCTGCCGAGGCCGCTGCCCTTGGCGAGGATCACGGCGACGATCGCGGCGAGGAACACGAAGTTGTGGGCTCCTTCGATGGCTGGCGGCCCGGCGGCGTGCAGGCGCTGATGCGGCCGAGGCTCGCGCAGGCGGAAATCGACGGCGAGGAACGCCGCCAGCAGCATCGCGTTGATCGCGAGCCACTCGCGCCAGAACCGCAGGGTCCACGCGAACGGTACGCCCTTGAGGAAACCGAGGAACAGCGGCGGGTCGGCAAATGGGGTGAGCAATCCGCCGCAGTTGGAGACGATGAAGATGAAGAAGACGACCAGGTGCACGCGGTTGGCGCGGTCGCGATTGGCCTCGAGCATGGGACGGATCAGCAGCATCGACGCGCCGGTCGTGCCGATGAGGTTGGCCAGCACGGCTCCGACTGCCAGCAGGGCGGCGTTGGAGGCCGGCGACGCCGCTGCCGACCACGAAAGGCGAACGCCGCCCGAGACGACGTAAAGGGAGCCGAGCAGCGCCAGGAACGACGCGTAGTCGACTGCGGCGTGTTCGAGCTCGCCGAGGCCTTCGACTCCGAACGAAACGACCAGCCACACGGCGAACGGAATCGACAGCAGCGCCGCGACGACCGCGCGGTTGCGATTGTGGTGCCACCACTGTTCGGCAGCGATCGGAAGCACCGCGATCGCGAGAAGCAGAGAGGCGAACGGCCCGAGGCTCCACAGCGGAAGGCGCTCCCCGAGAGGAGATGCCGCGGCGCCGGCTGCCGCGGCCACAGGAACGAGGCCGACCACGCGCGCGCTGCTTACCGCTTCTACTACTACCGTACCTGGGTCTGTTCAGTGCGCCGGCTGGTCGGCCAGCTTCCATGCGAACGAGTACTGGTGAAGGGAGCCGGTCGTGAAGTCCTTGATCAGCACCTCGGTCGGCCGCGGCCTGGATCCGACCATGACCCAGTCCTTGTCGGTGCGGATGCGCACGAGGTTGTTGAAGGTGTCGCGGTAGTACTTGACCATGTGCGGCACGAGCTTGGCCTTGTCGAACGTGATCACGTACAGCGCGTAAGGCCTGCCGGTATCGCCATACAGCGATACCGTCTGCTCGAGCGTGTTCTCGTCCGAGGTCATCGCGCGCGAGTAGTCGGTTTTCCAGAACGGGAAGAAATCGATTCCGCGAAGATCGGTGCCGGCCAGGGGATCGTCGACGCCCACCTTGATGGACGACCCTCCGCTCCTGGTGACGCCCTTGCCGTCTTTCCATCCGAGCGGCGTTTCCGATTTCCAGCCGACGTCCGGCTTCTCGAAAGTGACGGTGCCGCCTCCGGCGGGATCGATCGTCACGTGGGCTTTGCTCGTGGCGCCGGCGGCGTCCTTGATCGTGATGTCGGCTTCGACCTTTTCGTTGACGGTCGACATCTTCTCGGCACGCTCGAGGAAAGCGGCCAGGTCCCCCGCATGGGCGGGCGCGGGAACGGCAGTCGCGAGAGCGAGGGCAGCGACCGCAGCCCGTCCGCAAAGGGCCATAGCCCGCCCAGATGCAGCGATAGCCCGTCCAGATGGAGCGATAGCCGGCCCAGATGGAGCGACAGCCCGTCCGGAGGAAACGGTGGCCCGCCGGAGGGAACCGGCGCCAGCGGGTCGAGAAAAAGGTGCGGCGGCCGGCGTCGAACGCGGCGGCCCCGGGGAGAACACTCGGGTGCTCGGCATGACCCAAGGCTGGGTTGCGGGCGGCCGATTTGTCAAGCGCCTCGCAGATTGGTGATTCGGCGTCGATTTTTGCGGTACCCATGCCGCGCCGCGCCAGCGAAGCCGCGATAATCCGCTGGAAATTCAACTTAGGGGGTTGAGTCCATGTGGGGTTTTCCGGCAGAAAGGCGTATTCGTGTTCGCTCGTGACGGGGGTGTCCGAAGCCGGGTGCGGCGGGTAGCTGCAATGGAGTCCCGCCGGCCGGTAGCCTGCCTTCTCGATCCAGGAGGATTTCGTTCATGATCCATGCGGGAAAAGCGCTCGCCGCCGCGGCATTCGTCCTCGTCCTGGCTGCCTGCGGTGAGGCCCTGGCCGACGGCGCGTCGGCAGCGGCGCCTGGCGGGGGCCCGGACATCGTCAACGGCATTCCCACGAACCTTCAGCCGACTACCGGCGCTTTGCTGTTCGTCGGCCCCGACTTGAAGAACGAGTTCCTCGACTGCTCGGGCGTGCTGATCGGCTGCCGCACGGTGCTGACTGCCGCGCACTGCGTCTGCAAGACCACCGACAACTACGCCGACTGCGTCAGCAAGGAGCTGCCGACGATCGACGACGCCGACCTGCGCTTCTTCTTCCAGCACAGCGGCTTCCAGCACGTCCGCGACATCTTCGTCAATCCTTCGTACGTGCGCGGCGTCAGCGGCGACCTGGCGATCCTTCGCCTGTCGGAAATCGTGACCGGCATCGAGCCGTCGCCGTATCACCAGGACTTCCCGCTCAACGTCACCGACGGCACCGACGGCGTGATCGCCGGCTTCGGCAGCAGCGGCGACGACCGTGTCGACGAGGCGATCAAGAGAGTCGGCGAGGTGACTACGGCCGCGTGTCCGGTCGGAAGCGGAGTGCTCGAGCCGGCCAACATCTGCTGGAACTTCACGGCACCGATCCTGAAGCCCGGCGACGAGTCCAACCTCTGCGTGAAGGACGACGGCGGCCCGCTGTTCATCGATTTCGGAGCAGGACCGGAAGTGGCCGGCATCCACGCGGGCGGCGGTGCCAGCTGCAACGTCGACTCGTTCTCGTACGACACGGCAGTCGGTCGCAACCGCGACTGGATCACCGAGGTCGGAGGACCGGACGTCAAGCGCGACCAGTGCAGCGACCTCGGCGAAGTGGGCGATCCGTGGGTCCTCGTGCAGGGCGGCGAAGGCACGCTGCCGAAGACCGACACCGAGATGCGTTTCGCGTTCGACGTACCGAAGGACGAAATCCTCATTCGCGCGACGGTCAACGGCGAGACCGAATCCGACGGCGACTACGACATGTTCGTCGGGCTGAACGAGAAGGTCCCCACCCGTTTCGACAACGATTGCCAGCAACGCGGTGTCGGCGAGTTCGGCTCCTGCAGCTTCACCACGGCGAACGTCACGCGCGTCAACGTGCTGATCCGCCACGTGCGGCCCCATGTCGGCAAAGGCAAGAGCCGCTTCCAGGTCACGGTCACTGCGTGGGAGCCTGCGCCGCCGGCCGGCAATCCGCCCGATGCTCCGGACGTGCTGCGCTACACGAAGCGGGCCACGGGCTTCCGGCTGCTCTCGTGGCTCGACGAGTCAGACGACGAGACCGGCTTCGAGCTGCAGCGCCGCCCCGGTACCGACACCACCGCGTCGTTCACGACGCGCGCGACGATCGGGGCCAACCACACGAGCATCCTCCAGGCGATTCCCGACGACGAGGTCTTCACGTACCGCGTCCGTGCGTTCAACGTCCACGGCCCGTCGGCCTGGTCGAACCTCTGCGTCGTCAACAAGCGCCTGCATCGCCCGACGAACCTGCACACGACGCTCATCACTGCGACTGCCGTCACGCTGCACTGGCACGACAACGCCGACGACGAGAGCCACTACGAGGTCCAGCGCCGGCTGTTCGGCACGACCAAGTGGAAGTCGGTGGCGACGCTTCCGCCCAACACCCAGGACTTCGTCGACCACGGCGTCGCGCCGGGGCAGACCTTCGAGTACCAGGTGCGCGCGAAAGGATTCGTCGATGAGTGCATCCCGCACTCGCGCTTCTCGGCGATTCTCGACGTGACGACGCCGGCGTCGTAAGGAAACGGCGCGGCGCTAGCCGGCGGCCGGCATGCCGCCGCCAGGCGCGGTCGACGGGGCGCGCGCCTGCTTCAGCACGTCCGCCACCGTCTCGCACAGCTGGTCGATCGTGTCGGGCTTGCGCACGAGGTGATGGACGCCGGCTCTCTCGGCTTCCTCGCGCAGCTCGGCGCTGATCGTGCCGGACATCAAGAGCACCGGCAGTCCCGGGCTGAGCATCGACATTTCGCGGGCGACGCGCAGGCCCGAGATCCGCGGCATGTTGTAGTCGGTGACGACCAGGTCGTAGCCGGTCGGGTCCGCGCGCACGGCCTCGATGGCGTCCTCCGGGCGCGAAAAGCCCGTGACGCGAAGGCCGAGCTCCGGGAACATCCGTTCGGCCAGGTGGACCAGGGCCTCCTCGTCGTCGAGGTACAGCACGTGGCCGAGTTGGTGCCCGTTGATTGCGGCCGCCGCTGCCGCCGTTCCTGGAGGAACCGGCGCCGCGTTTTGCGCCGCGGCATCGAGCGCGCCGGCATCGGGGAACAGAAGCTCGAACGTCGTGCCGGCGCCCGGCTGGCTGCGCACGGTCACCGATCCGTTCATCTGCGTGACCAGCCCGTGCACGACCGACAGCCCGAGACCCTGGTGCCTCTCCGACGAGCGCGTCGTGAAGAACGGCTCGAAGACCCGCCGCTGCGTGTCCTCGTCCATTCCGCAACCGTTGTCCTGCACGAAGATCCTCGCGCAGCCGCGGGCAACGGTCTCGGGCGCCGTGTCGACGACGATGCGGATCTGTCCCTGTCCGCCTACTGCCTCGCAGGCGTTGGACACGAGAGATCCGAGAATGTGCTCGAGGAAGACCGGGCCCGACAGCACGTTGGGAATCGTTTCGGCAAATCGCACGACCAGCTCGATGCCGGCGGGAACGTTCGCGCGAAGCGCGGGTAGCGCGCTCTCGACGAGGTTGCGAAGTGGAGCGGCCGACAGCGGTCGCGCATCGCCGCGGCTGAACGTCAGCAGTTGCCGCATCAGGCGTACTGCGCGATCGGCGGCTTTCGAGATCTCGTGCAGGCTCGCGCGCGCCGGCTCGGGCAGGCCGGGATCCATCAGTGCCAGCTCGGCGTTACCGGCGACGACGCTCAGGATGTTGCTGAAGTCGTGGGCAATGCCGGTGGCCAGGGTGCTGACGGCCTCGAGCTTCTGCGCCTGCGCGACTTTCGCCTCGAGCACGCGGCGTGTCTCTTCGGTGCTCCGGCGCTCGGTGATGTCCTCGGTGACGCCGACGATGCAGGGAACGGCGCGAGTTTCGTTGCCTTCCATCGGGAACGTGCGCGTGAGGACCCAGCGCTCGCTTCCGTCGGGCCGCCGGATACGGAATTCGGCCTGGCGCTCGCCGTTCTGCGTATGTTCGAACGCCAGGTGCGCGATGCGGTCGCGGTCGTCCGGATGGACGGCCTCGAGCCAGCTCGTGCCGTCGGCGTAGAGCGACTCGCGGCTGCGGCCCCAGATCGTCTCGTAAGCGGGGCTCACGTAGAGCACTTCCTCGATGCTCGACGAGCCGATCCAGAACGCCTGCGGCACGCTCTGGGCAAGCTCGTGGAACCGCGCTTCGCTGTCGCTCAGCCGCACCTCCAGGTGCTGGCGCGCTTCGTGGTGCATTTGCAGCGAGCGGTGGGACTGCTCGAGCTGGCGCATCTTGTCTTCGAGCTTGCGCAGCAAGGTGCGGTTGTAGTCGCGCAGCACCGACGAGTCGGCGTCCGCCGGCGGGCGCGCAGGCGATGCGACGGAATTCCTCAGGACGCGGTCCACCGTGTCGAGCAGCTCGTCGACGTCCCTCGACTTGGTCAGGAATGCATCCGCCCCGAGATCGAGCGCGAGGCTCTCGTCCTCCCCCTCGGTGTAGGCACCGGTAAAGACGATGAACGGGATCTGCTGCAGCGAAGGGTCTTCCTTCCACCGCGACAGCAGCGTGTAGCCGTCCATCACCGGCATCAGCAGGTCGGAGATCAGCAGGTCGGGGTGGAAAACATCCGCGACTTCGATGGCCTCCAGGCCCTGGTGCGCGCACTCGACCTCGAAGCCGTTGCTGACGAGCACCGCGCGAAGAGCCAGCAGGCTGTCGGCGTCGTCGTCGACGATGAGAACTCTCGCCATCATCACCCCGTCCCGTCCCGGCCGCGGCGGCCACTCCCCTGGCCCCGCGATGGTCCGGGACGCAGCGTAGACCGCTGCCGCGCGGGGCGCCAGTGGTCAATCGCAGGGGGCGCAGGGGGCGCAGCAGGCGCAGCGATCGCGCCAGACGCGACGGGCGCGCAGTGGTCGCCCGCCGGGATGCGCCGCCAGTGTCGGGCGCTGCGCTGCGTTGGGAAACGGCGCCGTCTCCTCCCCTCCCGCGGCGCCACGGGAGGGACGGCGCCAGACGTTCGCCCTTCCGGGCGAACCAGGCGCGATCACATGACCGCGAAGTAGTTGTCGACCGCGAAGGTCATCGCCTCCTCGGAGAACTCCAATGGTTTTTCGCGGTACCGGCAATAGCTGCGGATCTGCAGCATCAGGTCGCGAGGGTGGCAGCAGCGAAGCGGGCGACCCGCATCGTGCGCAGTCTTGCGGATGAGCACGTCGATGTCCGCTTTCGTGGGATACAGGCCGATGGCGGGAGCGACCAGCTGGCAGATGCGGTGGAACTGTTCGACCGTGGGGTCGGGCACTTCGATCTTGTACGGAAGACGCCGAAGAAACGCTTCGTCGACGAGCTCGCGCGGCGCAAGGTTCGTCGAGAACACGATGAGCTGGTCGAACGGAACCTGGATCTTTTTTCCGCTCGGGAGCTTCTGGAAATCGAAGCGCTTCTCGAGGGGGACGATCCAGCGGTTGAGAAGCTGCTGCACCGGCATCGTCTGGCGTCCGAAGTCGTCGATCAGCAGCACGCCGCAGTTGCTCTTCATCTGCAGCGGGGCCTCGCTGACCCCCGAAAGGGGATCGTGGCGCATGTCGAGTTGTTCCATCGTCAACTCGCCGCCGACGACGACGGCAGGGCGATGCACTTGCACCCAGCGCGCGTCCTCGAGCGGCTCGCCGAGCAACGACGCGTAGTCGGCCTCCTTGACCTCCTCATGCAGCACCGGATCGAAGACGCGCACGCACACGTCGTCGACGAGGATGGCGCGCGGGATCCAGATCGAGGTGCCGTAGCAGCGAACCACTCTCTCGGCGATGCTCGTCTTGCCGTTGCCGGGAGACCCGTACAGGAACATGCCGCGTCCGGCCGCGATGGCCGGTCCGAGGCGGTCGAGCATCTCGTTCGACAACGTCAGGTCGGCAAACGCATCCTCGAGCTCGGCAACCCCGACCTTCTGCAGCGTCAGGCTCTGGGCGGTCACCGACGCAATGTAGTCCTCCAGCGGAACGGGCGCCGTCTCGGCCCAGGTGCACGACTGCATGTAGCGCACCGCTTTCTCGCCGCCGGCATCGGTGAGCGCATACTGGTAGTCACCGACGGCCGCCGTCTTGCGGTAGGTGACGAGCATCTGCTCCTTGAGGCGGCCGAGGATCGGCTCGAGCATGCGAAACGGCAGACCGGTCGCATGGCCGACCTGGCGTCCCGACGCATCGCCGTGCACGTAAAGGAAACGGCAGACGAGCTTCTCGACGAAGTCCTCCGAAAGGCCCGCCTCCGCCAGCGTCGCCGGCTTCTTCGGCGTGAATTCCGGCTTGGAAGAAGTGCGCGCCAGGCGCGCGGCGGTCACCGCGTCGAGGACGCGCAGCCGGCTGTCGCCGCCATCGCCGTTGTCTTCGCCGGCTACAGCTTGCGCTGCCGCCACCGCTTCGAGGGATTCGAAGTCCGCCGGCGCGTGTTCTGGCCCGGACGCGTGCGCGAGTGCCATGGTCGAAATTCTCCTTGGGCGATGTTCGATGAAGCTGTGCGGCTGCCGCGACCTTCGCGGGACCGGCGCGATGGCGAACGACCCCGGTCAGCTCCTCAGCAGGGCCATGCGGCAACGAAGCCAGCCGGCGAATACCGGAAAACGGGCGGCCTGCGACGGAATGGGCGGAAGTGCCGGATGCGAGTCTTGCGGAGCCCGCTGCGCTTCGAGCGCACGGCGCGACGCCAGATCGCGGCTCAGGCGTCCCGGTGGAAGCGCCAGCACCGGCGCGGAATGCGACGAGTTTGAGGATGAGGACGGCATCGAAACGGCTCCCTCGAATCCGCTGCGCGCGATCCCCCGGGCAACGAATTCGACAACATTGTACGCAGCGGCAAATCGCGTTGTAGTGGGAGCATCCCGTGCGGGAGCGGGAAACAACCGCGGAATACCCGCGGAACCTCCCGGACACGGCCTCATTCATCCCGGGTCATGCCGGTGAAAACGCGGAGTGTCCGGCCGTGGACCCCGGGTTTTTGCCGACGTTGACACCTGCAAGTCCCGAGGAATCTCACCCGCAGTGTGCGGGTGAATTGCACAAAACCCGCCGCGATGCGGCGAGCTGCGCGCGTTCAGGAACGTCCCGATACCGCCGCGGGGTCGCAGAGGCCGCAGACGACGGCGATCTTGACGAGATCGGCCACCGATCCGGCAGCCAGCTTCGACATGACGTGGGCCCGGTGCTCCTCGACGGTTTTCTCCGACAGGCCGAGGTCCATCGCGATGACTTTGTTGGCCTTGCCGTCGACGATCGAGAGGAAAACCTGGCGCTCGCGCGGCGAAAGTCGCGCGACCAGCTCGCGTGCCTGCGCGGTGCGGGCATCGCGGTCGGCTTCGGCGCTGTGGCGGCGGATCGCCGCCTGCACGGTGTCGATGAGAGCCTGGCCGGAGAAGGGTTTCGTCAGGAAATCATGGGCGCCGAGCTTCATGGCTTCGACGGCCACGGGCACCTCGTTGACTCCCGAGATGAAGACGACCGGAGCGGTGATTCCGCGCTCGCGAAGCTCGCGCACCAGCTCGAGGCCGCTCATCCCGGCAAGGCGGATGTCCACGATCAGCGCTTCGACGACGGGGTAGCGGGGAAGTGCGGCGAGAAAGGCCGCGGGGCCGGCCCATGCCACGCATTCGAGCCCCACGGACGCCAGTACCCGGACCACGAGCGTACGGATTCCCTCGTCGTCGTCCACGAGGTGGACGGCACCGTGGCGGCTATTCTGTTCGCTCATGCCGGCCTCTCCCAACCGCTTCGGCGGGCCCGCCAGCTGCCCTCCATGTCCGGATCCAACTCCTCGGGCCCAACCCCTGACCCCGGAGCACCGCGTCGTTGGTATGGATCACTGCAACATTCCACTACCGCCACCCTACGACAAATCAGCAATCGGAAAATCGGGATGCGAGGCACAGCCAAAATGCATACAGAATGTAAGGAGCGTGCAAACTGCGGTCGCGAGATCTGCCGCTGTTGCCCAGCCGGGCGGCGTCGTTCAAAACAATCCCAGCGGGACGACACCCTCGATCGGCGCCGATGACCGGCGACCGTTGATGGGCGCGCCGCTGATCGGCGCCCACTGACCGGAAGGTCGGCGCAGGCGCGCGACAGAGGGAATGGGGAGATGAAGCTGGCGATCGCGAAAGGGCGCAGGTTCACGCAGGGCCTGGCGGCGCTGCTTCTTTGCGGTCTCGCCGTCGCCTACTGGGGGAGCTTCGGCGTCGGCTTCTATTTCGACGACGCCTACGGGATCAGCGGCAACCCGGCGATCCGCTCCGTTTCCAATATCCCGTCGTTCTTCTCCGATCCGTTCACACTGACGACGGTGCGCGAGAACGTCGACCTGCGCCCGGTGCTGGTGACGACGTATGCGCTCAACTACGCCGTCTCGGGCAACGATCCGTGGAGCTACCATGCGCTCAACCTGGTGCTGCACCTCATTGCTGCGCTCCTCGTCTTCGTGCTCGTGCGCGATTATCTGTGGTGGCCGGAGAACACGCGCGGTCCCGACGGTGCTGCGCGGCTTCCGGCCGCGGCCGCGGCGCTGTTCTTCGCGCTGGCGCCGATCAACAACCAGGCCCTGAACTACATGTGGGCGCGCTCGGCGCTGCTGTGCACGCTGCTGTACCTGGCGGCGATGCTCGCGATGATGAACGGGCGCGTGCTCGGTGCGGCGCTGCTGCACGCGCTGGCGCTGCTGACCAAGGCCATCGCGCTGACGCTGCCCGCAGCCTTTGTCGCGTACGATTTCCTGTACCGCGACCGCGAGCGTCATCCGGATTTCCGCAGCTGGCTTCGCGACTGGAAGGAGCTGGTGCCGCCAGTGGCACCGCTGCTGGCGGTCGACCTTCTCTATCTGGGTCTGCGGCGAGTGATGCTGCCGCCGTGGGCCGATTCGGCGATGCACGAGACGTGGGTGACGCCGTGGATCTGGTGCATCAGCCAGTGGCCGGCTTTCCTGCACTACGTGCGGATTTTCGTGTGGCCAGCCGGTTTGTCGGTCGACCACGACTTCCCGTACACGATGAACCTGGCCGAGCCTCAGGCACTCTGCTCGTTGTTCGCCATCGCCGTGTGGATCACTGCGGCACTGTGGTATTCGCGGCGCTTCCCGCAGGTCGCATTCGCAACCGTCTGGTTCTTCCTGACGCTGGCACCCGAGTCGTCGTTCTGGCCCCTGGCCGAAGTCGTCAACGACCATCGTCCCTACATCGCGACATCCCTCGGGCTGTCGCTGCTGCTGGCGTGGATCGTGGATGCGGGCGCGAGCCTGGCGGGCCGCGGCAATTACCGCATCGTCATGGTCGCGGCGACAGCAGTGCTGTGTCTCGGTGCGGTGATCGTCGGCAACCGGCGCACGGCCGACTGGCGCGATTCCGATACGCTGTGGGAAAGCACGGTGCGTTCGAGCCCCGGCAACGGACGCGCGTGGATGAATGCAGGAATCGGCTATTTCCGTCGCGGCGACTACGCGGGCGCGCACCGCTATTTCGACCGCGCACGCCAGCTCGCGCCGGCCTACCCGTATCTGTACATGAACGTCGTGGCGCTCGACCTGGCCGAGGGCCGCGTGGAGGACGCCGTGACCGCGGGGCAGCAGGCGGTGCGCTTCGGAGGCGCAATCGGGCTCAGCCACTATCACTACGGCAACGCGCTCGAGCGCCAGGGCAGGCTGTCGGATGCGGTTGCGGAGTTCCGCCGCGCGAGCGAGCTGGATCCGAACGACGAGAACTCGCGCACGGCGCTCGCACGCACGTCGGATGCGCTGGCGGCCGCCGATGCCACCAAGGCAGAGGCCGCGATGATGTCCGAAGGCATCCGGCTTCTCGACATCGACCACGATCCCGAACGTGCCGTCGAGCAGTTCCAGGCCCTGCTGCAGCGCCACCCCGGCCATTACGGTGCGACCTACCAGCTTGCGCGAGCGCTGGATGCAGCCGGGCGCGGCGGCGAGGCGCTCGAAATCTGGCAGAAGGCCCTCGAGATGGCGCGCCAGACCCACGACACCCAGGCCGAAGCGAGGATCGTCAAAAGACTGGGGACTCGATCCTGATATAGCAACGACCTATGCCGCCGACCCCGTTCTTCTCGGGCTGGACCCAAGCCGATGTCTTCTCCGTCGTCCTGGCGGGCGTGCTGGCCGTGACCGTCGTCCAGGCGCGCCGGCGCAGTTTTGCGCCGGCGCTGCTCGGCGCGATCCTCGTTTCGCTGATGGCAGTGGTCGCGCTCGCCTCCACGCAGTTCGACCTCGTCGGCTGGCACGGCTTCATGCATGGCTCGCCGATGCTGCGCATGCTCGACGGGGGACCGGTGCCGCCCGAAGATCCGCTGTTCGCCGGGCAGGCGCTGCGCTACCCGTGGATCGACCAGTGGCTGATGGCATCCATCGGGCGCGCCTGCGGGATTGCACCGCACGTCCTCGAAATTGCCTTCGAGACGATGCTGTTCGGTGCGTTCCTCGCGGCGATCGCCGCGCTGGCATCGACGGTGACGAGCGAAACCGGGACGGTTGCGCTGGCAGTCGTGCTCGGGGCTTTCGGCATCTCGATCTTTCACGAGGGCCTGCTGCGGGACGCGCTACTTCGCGCCTTTCCGTGGCTGTCGCTCGAGACCCGCGTGGTGCCGCTCGACAAATTCGCCAGCATCAGCGCGATGCCGGCGGGCTACGTCGCCGCCGTCGCTTCCGCTGTGGCCTCATGGAGGCTGGCCTGTGGCGATGAGGCGGTCGTGCGCCGGCTCGCCGTCGTCGCCGTGTGCACGCTGGTGGCGGCGTTTTTTCATCCGCTGAGCCTGATCGGCCTCGTCCTCTACCAGGGCGTCGTCGTGGCGTTGCTGCTGGCAGGCATCGCCCCGATCGCAAGAAACATCACGAGAGCGGTCGCGATCGTCGTCGCGGTGTCGCTGCCGTTTTTCGTCGCTCTTCCGTACCTGCACTCGGTCGCTGCTTCCAGCTCGAGCGACGGCTGGACAGGGATCACGCTGGCGCCGTGGCTGCTCGGAGCCAAGGCCTTCGACCTTGCGATTTTCCTGACTCCGCTCGCTGCGGTCGCCTACGTGAGCCGCCGCCGGCTGCGCGCAATGCTCGACGGCGGAAACCGCGCGCTCCTGATCCTTGCTGCGTCGATCGTCGTGATGGCTCTGGCCTATCTCGTCGTCCGCTTCCCGGGCCGCAACGAATACAAATTCCTGCTGTTCGCTTCGGCTCCCGGCGCGGTGCTGCTCGCGATCGGACTTCGCGAGCTTCTCGATCGCCACTTCGCCGTGGGATTCGCGTTGCTGTTCGCGCTGCTGCTGCCCGGCGCCCGCGTGCTCGGCTACAGGCCGTGGTTCCAGGTCGTCGATCCGTGCCGCGTCGACGGTCTCTACCTGCGCTCGCTCGATGCAGACGCCGATGCGCTGTTCCAGTTCATCGCGACCAGCACGCCCGCCGATTCGGTGTTCCTCGCGCCCGACCTGCGTATTCCGCCGCTGGCGCGGCGCAGCCTGTACGTCGCGATCGAAGCGCCGTGGAGCGGGCGCGACGGCTGGGGCCTTTTGAGATCCCAGCTCATGCAGTGGCATGTAAGGCGAAAGGACGAAGAGATGATCCGCCGCCAGCGGCTGGCAACCGCGGTAGTCACCGCGGACTGGACCACCGGCGCTCCCGATCGAGTGGTCGCGGCGATCAAGGCGGACGTGCCGGGACGACCGCTGTTCGCCCACGTGCGTGACACCGCCGCCGCGGCCCGCCTCGACGGGATGACGGGGTTCATGCTGGTATTCCGCAACGCCGCCGGATCTGTCTACGCTCTGGGACATTGACCGGCGCAGGCGCCCACTCGGGTAAGGAGATTCGGATGAAGGCCATCTGGAACGGTACCGTCGTCGCACAGTCGGACGATACCGTCGTCGTCGAAGGCAACCACTATTTTCCTCTGTCTGCCGTCAACATGTCGCTGCTCGAGCCGAGCACGACGACGACGGTGTGTCCGTGGAAAGGAACCGCCAACTACTACAACCTCAGCGTCGACGGCCGCAGGAACGAGGATGCAGTGTGGTACTACGCGGAGCCGAAGGAAGCGGCCAAACAGATCCGCGGTCGCATCGCGTTCTGGAAGGGAGTCGAAGTGACGCCCTGACCAGCCTGCTGGGGCGCCGGCGTCAGTGGCCGGCCTGGTAGAGCTCGCGCACGACGTCGGCCGGTGAGCGGCCTTTCCCGTCCACTTCCTCGTTCAGTCGCCGCATCAGCTCGACATCGAAGTGACCGCCGAGGCTCTCGAGCACAGGCTCGAGCGTGGGATGAGCGTCGAGCGCGGCACGCCGGACGACGGGACCCGCATCGTAGGGCAGGAACGCGTGCTTGTCGTCGTCGAGCACGCGAAGTCCGAAGCGACGGATCGCCGCATCGGTGGCGCTTCCGACGACGACGTCGGCCTGGCCGCCGGTGAGCGCCTGGTAAAGGAGGCCGAGGTCCATCGTGTGCACCTCGCCGAACGTGATCCCGTAGCTTTTGGTCAGCGCCGGATATCCGTCGGTGCGCTGCTCGAACTCGTAACCGAAGGCCGCGCGCCAGGTTTTTGCCGCAGCTGCCGCCTCCGAGATCGTATGCGGTGCGGCATCGCTGCGCACGACGAGAGCGAAGCTGTTGTCGAAGCCGAGGACCGGCGTCCACACGAGATCGCTTTCGGAGTACGCGGCGCGCACGCGGCGCAGCACGTCTTCGGGAGCCAGCGGCGCGGCGCCGGGCGCCGGAGCCTGCTTGAGGATCGCGCCGAGCGCGGTGCCCGTGTATTCGACGTAAACGTCGATCTGTCCGGAGCGCAGCGCACTGTCGCAGACGAAGGTGCCGCCGAGGTCGAGCTTTCGATCGACGCTCATGCCGGCGGCTTCGATCCTTTGTGCGACGATCTCGCCGAGGATGCGCTGCTCGGTGAAATTCTTGCTGCCGACGACGACGGGCGCATCGGCCTTGTGGCAGCCGGCGAACATCGCCAGCGCGACGGTCGCAACCAGCGGGGCAAGAGCGCACAGGCTCACCGCGGGATCCTCAGCTTGCGCTCGATCGCACCGAGGCCGGCGTCGGCGGCCAGCGCGAGCAGGGCCGCCGGTACGGCGCCCGCGAGAATGGTTTTGTCGTCGAGCATC
>DASXOZ010000063.1 GCA_036493895.1 Candidatus Binatia bacterium
GGCAAGGCGCGTCGGCGTGACTTCCATGCGCACGTAGCCGCGGTAGCGGCTGTCCATCAGCAGCATGTGCGGGTTCTCGGATCGCAGCGCATCGAGCCGCTCCTGCGCCCAGGCCTGCGAGGTGATCGAGGTGCCGACGAACTCGGAGGCGACGATCGGCGAGGCCGGGTCGTCGAAGTCCAGCTTGAGCTGCGCGACGTTGAACGAATGGACGTCGCCGCCAATCACCACCGGGTTGCGAATTTTTCTATCCAGAATTGAACTTAACAATCTGCTTCGCGCGGCCGGGTAGCCATCCCATCCATCCGTCCACGCGCGCCGACCGGGGCCGGGCTTCTGGTCGAACTGCGACATCGTCGTCTGCTGCGCGAGCACGTTCCAGGCCGCGCGCGAGTCGCCGAACGAGCGGTCGAGCCAGCGCTCCTGCGTGCGGCCGAGCATGGTGCGGCCGGGCGAGAAGAGCCGTCTGCACTCGTCGATGTCGACGGTGTTCGAGCCGCCGCGGCGACCGCGCCGCGGACAGGCGTGCCACGAGCGGTACTGGCGGTCGTCGAGGGTGTAGAAGCGCGCGAGCGTTCCCCAGTCGAGCGTCGTATAGATGCGCATCTCCCGGCCGCTCGGCTGCATGCGCGACGGAAGCGGCATGTGCTCGTAGTAGGCGCGGTACGCAGCGCTGCGGCGGGCGAGGAACGCCTGCCGCTCCATCCCGTCTTCGGAACGATCGTCGGCGTAGTCGTTGTCTACCTCGTGGTCGTCCCAGGTCACGATCCACGGGCAGGCGGCGTGGGCCGCCTGCAGATCCGGGTCGCTCTTATAGAGCGCATAGCGGGCGCGGTAGTCTTCGAGCGTGTAGGGCTCGGGGCTCTCATGGCTACGCACCAGCTCGCGTCCCCAGTGCGATTCGTAGATGTAGTCACCGAGGAAGGCGATCAGGTCCGGGGCGTCGGCCACCATGTGCCGGTACGCGGCGAAGTAGCCCTGCTCGTAGTGCTGACAGGAAGCGAAGCCGAAGCGCAGTCTTGCGACCTGGGCGCCTGCCGCCGGAGCGGTACGTGTGCGGCCGATCGGACTCTGTGCATCGCGCGTGGTGAAGCGGTACCAGTACCAGCGATCCGGCTGCAGGCCTTGCGGCTCGACGTGGATCGAGTGCGCCCAGGCCGGCTCGGCAACGGCGGTTCCTCGACGAATCACGTCTTGCATGGATTCGTCGGCCGCTACTTCCCAGCCCACTTCCACTGCTTGCGAGGACGCGCCGATGAGGCGCGTCCAGAGCACCACGCTCGACGGCATCGGGTAGCCCGAGGCGACGCCGAGCGCGAACGGGTAATCCGCCTGGGAGAAAGCGGGTGAAACAGCGAGCGCACCCAGGGAAGCGAGGAAGCGGCGCCTGTCAATCATGCGAATAGAATAACGTCATGATCCACTTCGTGGTGCACGAGGAGGGCGACGGGGTCGGCGTCGTCGTCGTCGAGGGAGTCAAGTCCGGCCAGCCGCTCGACGGCTGGATCATGGAAGACGACAAAGACCTCCGTGTGACGGCGAAGAGCGATATCCCGATCGGCCACAAGATGGCGCTGCGCGACTACCAGCCGGGCGACACGGTGATCAAGTACGGCGTCGACATCGGCAAGGTGGTCAAGCCGATCGCGAAGGGCGAGCATCTCCACGTGCACAACCTCAAGACCAAGCGCTGGTAGTCATGCAGAACAGCTTCTGGGGCTACAAAAGAGAGAACGGCCGAATCGGCGTGCGCAATCACGTCATCATCCTGCCGGTCGACGATCTGTCGAACGCCGCCGCCGAAGCGGTCGCGAACAACATCAAGGGCGTGATGGCGCTGCCGCACCCCTACGGGCGACTGCAGTTCGGCGCCGACCTCGAGCTGCATTTCCGCACGCTGATCGGCACCGGCGCGAACCCCAACGTCGCCGCGGTGGTGGTGATCGGGATCGAGGAAGGCTGGACCGCGCGCGTCGTCGAGGCCATCGCCAAGACCGGCAAGCCCGTCGCCGGCTTCGGCATCGAGGGCCACGGCGACCACGAGACCATCCGCCGCGCCTCGCAGAAGGCGCGCGAGTTCCTGCAGTGGGCGAGCGAGCTGCGCCGCGAGGAGCGCCCGCTGAAGGAGCTGTGGGTCTCGACCAAATGCGGCGAATCGGACACGACCTCCGGC
>DASXOZ010000064.1 GCA_036493895.1 Candidatus Binatia bacterium
GTGGAACAGGAACGCGTGGTCGAAGCCGACCTCGTCCATCAGCGACGAAGTCGCTTCGAAGTCCTCGTCGCTCTCGCCGGGATAACCGACGATGATGTCGGTCGACAGCGCAAGACCGGGTACGGCGCGCCGCAACCGGACGACCAGCTCGCGATATTGCGCGATGGTGTGCCCCCTCTGCATCGCCTCGAGGATGCGATCCGAGCCGCTCTGCAGCGGAAGGTGCACGTACGGTGCGAGCTTCGGACAATCGGCCATCGCGGCGATGGTCGCGTCGTCGAAATCCGCCGGGTGCGGCGAGGTGTAGCGGATTCTCTCGATTCCGTCGACGTCGCACGCAAGGCGCAGCAGCTCGGCAAATCCGGTCTCGTCGTGGCGATACGAGTTGACGGTCTGGCCGAGCAGCATCACTTCGCGAAATCCCTCGCCTGCGATTCGCACGAGCTCTTCGCGAAGGACTTCCGGCGGCAGGCTTCGCTCGCGACCGCGCACGAAAGGGACGACGCAGAACGTACAGAAGCGGTCGCAGCCGCGCATGATCGTAAGATAGGCGCGCACGCCGGACTTTCGCGCCGGCAGGATGTCGGCGTACGTCTCGCGACGGTCGAGCTGGACGGCAATGGCCGGCTCGTCCGACTCGAGAAGGTCGCCGAGCCGCCTGTAGCCGTCGGGACCGACGACGAAGTCGAGGCCGGGTATCGCATCGAGAAGGCGGTCGCGGTGGTGCTGGGCCATGCAGCCGGCAAGACCGATGCGCGCGCGGCGGCGCCCGCGACGTTCGGAAATGAGCTGGCGGACGCGCCTGGCAACCTTCTCTTCGGCATTTTCGCGGATCGCGCAGGTATTGAGCAGGATGACGTCGGCCGCGTCGGGCGCGTCGACCTCGCGATAGCCGCGGGCAGCGAGCACTCCGGCGATCAGCTCGCTGTCGGAGACGTTCATCTGGCAGCCGTAGGTCTCGACGTAGACCGTGCGGCCGGCCGCAGTCTGCATCTCGCTCGGCGCAGTCGGCGCAGCAGGGGACATCGTGCCGGTATAACCGGAAAAACGGCCGGTTCCACCCGGCTCTTGCCCGCTCTCGCGGGGCCTCACGGGCAGCGGCGACGGATGCGGCGGCGGATGCGCCGACGCCTTGGCGCCGGCACCGTCCTGTGAAATGACGAAGCCCGTGCACCGCGACGGCAATCCAGGCTCCGGCAAGCGGCCCGCAGCGACGTCGGCTTCTCCCGATCACCGTGATGCGGGCTCGCACGGCGACGCTGCCTCTCACCACCACGCCGGCGATGCGCGTGCGATCGCCTGCGCAGTGATCACCGTCTCCGATACACGTACGCTCGAAACCGATATTTCGGGTCGCGAGATTCGCGAGCTCCTGGTTGCCGCCGGCCACCGCGTCGAGACCAGCCGCATCGTTGCCGACGAGCCGACGCTGGTACGCACCGTTCTCGAAGAGCTGGCGTCGGCGGGACGGATCGATGCCGTGCTCCTTTCGGGGGGCACGGGCCTGGCAGCGCGCGACACGACGTTCGAAGCGGTCGGCGCCGTGCTCACCAAGCGCATCGACGGATTCGGCGAGCTCTTCCGGGCGCTCAGTTTCGAAGAGATCGGCGCGGCGGCGATGCTGTCGCGTGCGGTGGCAGGCCTGGCCGGCACGATGGCGGTTTTCTCGATGCCCGGCTCGACTGGCGCGTGCCGCCTGGCGATGCAGCGCCTGATCCTTCCGCAGCTCGCTCACGTCGTCGGCCTTGCGCGGCCGCGCTGCGAGGCTCACGACCACCGGCGAGGAACGCCGTGAATCTCCACCTTCTTTATTTCGGCATCGTCCGCGAAAAACTCGGGCGCACGCGCGAAGAACGTCGCGTGGCAGACGGCATCACCGTCGCCGAGCTGATGACGGAGCTTGCCGGCGACCACGGCATCTTTGCGCTCGGTGCCGGATCGCTTCGTGTCGCCGTCAATCGCGAGTACGTGGGCGATTCGCACGTGCTCGCGGACCAGGACGAAGTCGCGGTGATTCCGCCGGTTGCCGGCGGTGCTCCGCAGGCGCACGGCGCAGAGGCCGCGGCGCCTCTGGCACGCATCACCGGCGCTGCAATCGATCTCGGCTCCCTCGTTTCGTTCGTCTCCGATCCGTCGGCCGGCGCCGTCGCGACTTTCCTCGGCACGACGCGCGCCACCAACCGCGGGCGCAGCGTCCTCAAGCTCGAATACGAAGCGTACGACGAGATGGCGGTCGCCGAATTCGTGAAGATCGCTGCGCGGGCCGCCGAGCGTTGGGAAATCACGCGCGTGGCCATCGTGCACCGCAAGGGCACCGTTCCGCTCGGGGAAGCGAGCGTCGCCATCGCGGTGTCGGCGCCACACCGTTTCGAGGCGATCGAAGCGTGCCATTACTGCATCGACGCGCTGAAGCAGGTCGCGCCGATCTGGAAGAAGGAACATTTCGAGGGCGGGGAAGTCTGGATCGGCTCCCTGGCCGACTGTGACCATGGCGACGGCGGCGATTCGCACGAAGGCGCCGGTCATCCGCACGAAACCGGCGGCCATTCCCGCCGCGGGCGCGAATAGCCGCCGCCTGGAAAACTCCGTCTGGTCTTTCAGGTCGTCAGCGCTTCCTCGATCGGAAGCCGGGGTTCGGGCACTCCCGTCTCGGCACAGCGCCGCCGGTAGTGCAGGAAGATCGCCGCCTGCACCGTCGTCAGGACGATCGTCGCGAGCATCGAGGCAGGAAGCAGGTATTCGCGCGGAGACAGCGCCGCCGCCACCGGCAGCGCCTGCCCGAGAAGCGTGTAGAACACGAGGCGCCAGCGGTTGTTCTCCGTCAGGCGTGAGCTGGCCGTCAGCGGCCATGCCAGCGGCGCCAGCCAGGGCCAGCGCTGCCATTGCCAGAGCGCAGGCGGAATGCGATCGCGCTCGAGCAGGATCACCAGAAAGGAGAGAAAGCTGAAGCGCACGAGGATGGAGACCAGGATCACGACACCGGCCGCTGTGCTGGCCGGAATCAGGATAGGGGAGTTTCCGAGAGCCGCCGTCATTGCCAGCAGCATCGCGGTCTCGGCTCCCCAGGCGATGGAGATCGCGACGATCGCGTAGACCACCAGGGGAAACACTCGCCTGGCCATCAGCGCAATCACGGGCGGCCACGTGAGCTGGCGTCCTTCGAGCTGGGCCGTGAACAGCACCGCGGGAAGCATCGACGTGACGAGCCCCGAGACCACCGTCACGAGGAAAGGCAGCAGTGGCGGCGGCTCGTCGCTCGGTGCCGGCATCGACAGGGCGGCCACGGCGATCAGCGCCGACAATGCGAGCCACAGCAGGAGGTCGGGGCGCACCAGGGCCCATCCCTGGCGCATCTCGAACGGGAACACCGAAAACAGCCAGCGAAGGAACACCGGCGCGCCTTAACGGACGGGCCCCACGCGCGCAACCGGGGCGCCGGCCCCGGCGAGTCGGCGAATTGTCCCCGTCGCGAGGCGCGTGGTAAGTTCGGCGACCGCCATGTCGAGCATTCTCTTCGGTTGCCGGGGGCTGCGACGCTGCCGCGTCGCGCTCAGGCCTTCGGTCCAGGCTTTGCCATTTCTATTCCTTGTCCTTCCGGCGGTTCTCGCAGGCTGCTCGGCAATGGGCACGCACGGACCGCGCCCCGTCAGCGACGAGCGTCGCCAGGCTTCGGGCGCGGAATTCACCGAGCGCCCGACCGTGAGCGAGAGCGACAAGGCTCGGGGACATTTCCTCGCGGCCATCGTCGCGCGCTTCGACAACGACTACGAGACGGCGACGCGAGAGACCGTCAAGGCCGTGGCCGCCGATCCCAAGGTGCCGCGCCTTCGCGCCGAGCTTGCCGAGCTGTACGTGCGCGGCGGCGAGCTGGCCAAGGCGCGCGAGCAGGCCGCTGTGCTCGTGACGCTTCAGCCCGGCGAGATCGAGCCGCGACTTTTCGCCGGGCGCGTCGACATCGCGCTGCAGGAATACCAGCGCGCGATCGGCGAGCTGCAGGAAGTGCTCGTGATCAAGCCGGACAACGAGGAAGCCCTCGTGCTGCTCGGCGCTCTGTACAGCCGCGTCGGCGACCACGCGCACGCGGTCGAGGTGCTTCGCCGCGCCACTGCGATCAGCCCGGAGTCGTTCATCGCGAATTTCGGGCTCGGCAAATCGCTGGCGGCAACCGGCCAGTACGAAGACGCGCTGCGCTCGCTCAAGCACGCGGCGCGCCTGAACGCATCGATCGCCGAGCTGCACCTGCACACCGCGTTCGTCTACGTCCGGCTCGGCATGCGCAAGAAGGCGATCGACAGCTTCAATCGCGCGATCGACTTCAATCCCCAGCTCGAGCAGGCGCGGCGCCAGATCGGTCCCCTCGACGAGAACGACCCGCACCTGGACGCCAAGCTGAAAAAATACGAGAGCCTCGTCGACTTCGCCGAGGACCCTCTGGCTACCTGCGCGAAGATCGGGCTGATCGACTTCCAGCGCGGCGATTACGTGCGCGCCATCACCGATTTCCACATCGTGCTCGGCGCGAGGCCCGGCGAGGACGAAATCCGCTACTGGCTTGCGCTAGCCTACGACAAGGTCGGCGATCTCGACGGCACCGCGCGCGAGCTGGCCCTGGTCTCCGCTCGCGCGCCGCGCTACGTCGACGCGAGACTGTTCCTCAGCAGCATCCTCGAGGAGAAAGGCAACGTCGATGGTGCGATCGACGCCGTGCAGAAGCTGCTCGTGGCCGCGCCCGACAACGCCGACGGCCTGCGTCGCCTGATCGCGCTGTACCGGACCAAGAAGCAGTACACGGCGGCGATCACGATCGCCAGGCGCCTGGTCGCGCTCGATCCGAAGAACGACGCGTACCTGTACGGCCTGGCATGGCTCTACGACGAGTCCGGCGACAAGGACAAGGCGATTGCGACGCTGAAGCAGGTGCTCGCGATCAATCCGCAGAACGCCGATGCGCTCAACCACCTCGGCTATACGTGGGCCGAGAAAGGCCAGAACATCGACGAGGCCGAAAAGCTGATCCGCAAGGCGCTCGAGATGCATCCCGACAACGCCGCGATCGTCGACAGCCTGGCGTGGGTCTACTACCAGAAGAAGGACTACGCCGCTGCCGTCCGCGAGCTGGAGAAGGCGACGTCGCTCGGCGGCCGCGACCCGGTGATCGTCGAGCACCTCGGCGACGTGTATCTCAAGGTCGGCCGCGACGTCGATGCCGAACGCAGCTACCGCGACGCCGCCGCGAGAACGGAGGACCCGGATCAGCGCCGCTCGCTGGAGCGCAAGATCCACGAGATCCGCAGCCGCTGGAACGGCAGCAATGGCGCTCTGGCCGGCGAGGACCTCTGAGCTGTTCCGCGCGGCCGCCTTCGTGCTGGCCGCGCTGTGCGGGTGCGCGGCGACGGTGCCGGTCCGGCCCCACGCCCCCACTCCGACCGGCGCCGCTCCGACCGTCAAGCAGATCACCGACGTCCTGCAGGCGCGCGACCGCGCGCTGGCGACGTTCCGCGCCCAGGCCCGCCTCGACTACACCTCTCCGCAACAGAGCTTCCGCTCGACGCAGGTGATCGTCGTGCGCGCGCCGTCCCGCGCGCGCATCGACGTGATCCACCCGTTCGGCGTGAGCTACACCGTCGCGACCGACGGCAAGCAGCTGTCGGCTTACGACCGTCGCAAGAGCGTCTTTTACGAGGGCCAGGCCGGTGCCGAGAGCTTCCGGCACTTCATCGGTGTTCCTCTCGGTGCGACCGAGCTCGCGGCCGTGCTGCGCGGCGTTCCACCGGCGCTCGGCGACAAGCGCTGGCAACCGGTGCAGCCGACCGAAGGAGGCTGGCTGCTGCGCCGCGTGCTCGGCGGCGGCGGCACCCTCGAATTCGTCGTCGATGCGAACAGCTACGAGCCGCTTCGCGTGAAAATCTCCGGCGACCGCGACCGCCACGAAGTCGAGGTCGCGTACGAAGACTATCGCGACGTATCCGGGATCCGCGTGCCGTACCGCATCAACGTGAGCTTCCGCGACGGCAGCCATCTCGAGCTCGAGTACCAGAACGTGCAGCGGGGCGTCGTGCTGGCCGACGAGGCTTTCCACATCGACCGGCCTGCGGGCGCACGCTCCGTCAATATCGATACGGAGGGCACCGGTGGCACGTAAGGCAAGTCGCCGTGTGTGGCCGGCACTGGCGCTCCTTGCGCTTGTAGTTGCCGCCGGCTGCGAGCGGCGGCCCGAGCAATCCGTGCAGAATGTCGGAGGCGAGGGCGACGACCAGCCCGCGCATGGCGACGCGATCGTCTACGGCACCATCGGGGATGCTTCGACGCTCATTCCGATGCTCGCTTCCGACAGCTCGTCGAGCGAGTACGCCAACGACATCTTCGACGGGCTTCTCGAATACGACAAGACGCTGAGCACGCTCGAGCCGCGCCTGGCCGAGAAATGGGACGTCGAGGACGGAGGCCTCAAGCTCACGTTCCATCTGCGCCACGACGTGAAGTGGACCGACGGGCAGCCGTTTACCGCACGCGACGTCGAATTCGGCTTCAACCTGATCCGCGATCCGGCCACGCTCACCGCTTACGCGGAAGACTACAAGCAGGCCAAGTCGCTGGAAGTGCTCGACGACTGGACGTTCCGCGTCGTCTACGAAAAACCATTCGCCCCGGCGCTCGCGTCGTGGGGGTCGATGGTGGTCCTGCCGCGCCATCTTCTCGAAGGCAAGAACATCAACAACAACATCGAGTTCGCACAGCACCCGGTCGGACTCGGGCCGTACCGGTTCGAGAACTGGCAGCGCAACACGCGCTTCAGCGTGCGATCGAACCCGGGATACTACCGCGGCTGGCCGTGGGTCGAGCAGATCGTCTACCGGATCATCCCCGACCAGGCGACGCAGTTCCTCGAACTCCAGGCCGGCGGCATCGACTCGATGACGCTGACGCCGCTTCAGTTCACGCGCCAGACTTCGACGCCGGTCTTCGCGCGCGATTTCCGCAAGTACCGCTTCGTCTCCAACGCGTACACGTACATGGGCTACAACCTGGACGATCCGCGCTTTGCCGACGTACGCGTGCGCCGCGCGTTCTCGATGGCCGTCAACAAGCAGGAGATCGTCGATGCGGTGCTGTTCGGCCTCGGAAAGCCGTGCGAAGGACCGTACCGGCCCGGAACGATCTGGACCAACGACAAGCTGCCGCCTTACCCGTTCGATCCCGGCAAGGCCCGCGCGCTGCTGGCCGAGGCCGGCTGGACCGACAGCGACGGCGACGGCATCCTGGACAAGGACGGCAAGCCGTTCGCATTCACGATCCTGACGAACCAGGGCAACGAGACCCGGTTGAAGACCGCGACGATCATCCAGAAGCGCCTGCGCGACATCGGCGTCGACGTCAAGGTGCGTGTCCTCGAATGGTCGGCGTTCATCAACGACTTCATCGACAAGCGCCGGTTCGAAGTGATCGTGCTCGGATGGGGCCTGTCGCTGGATCCCGACCAGTTCGACATCTGGGATTCCGAGAAGACGGGGTACAAGCAGTTCAACTTCATCGACTACAAGAACAAGGAAGTCGACGATCTTCTCGAGAAGGGCCGCCGCACGTTCGACGAAGCCGAGCGAAAGCGCATTTACGACCGCTTCCAGGAAATCCTCTACGACGAACAGCCCTACACGTTCCTGTACGTACCCGAGGCGACGCCGATCGTCGCGGCGCGGTTTCACGGGATCGAGGCGGCCCCGGCCGGCATTTCGTGGAACTTTCCGTTCTGGTACGTCCCCAAGGGCCAGCAGAAGTACGTGATCACCGAGTAGCCGAGATGCTTTCCTACCTTGCCAGGCGCCTGGCCGGATTCGTGCCGCTGCTGCTCGGGATTTCGCTCGTCTCGTTCTCGGTGATGACGCTGGCGCCGGGCAGCCCCGTCGATCTGATGACGGACCTCAACCCGAAGGCGAGCCCGGAAGACAGGATCAAGCTCGAGAAATTCTACGGCCTCGACCAGCCGCTGTACGTGCAGTACGGCCTGTGGCTCGGACGGGTGGTCCATGGAGACCTCGGGACGTCGTTCTCGCGCGACCGGCGCCCGGTGGTGGACAAGATTCTCGAAGCCCTGCCGATCACGGTGATGCTCAACGTGCTCGAGCTGGCGCTCGTGCTGGCCTTCGCGATTCCCATCGGCATCCATTCTGCGGCCCGGCAGTATTCGCTGGGCGATCGCGTCACGACGGTGCTCGTGTTCATCGGCTTTGCGACGCCGGATTTCTGGGCCGCGCTGCTCGCGATGACGCTGTTCGGGGCCGAGCTGAACCTGTTGCCGATCTCCGGGCTTCGTTCCATCGACTATCCTTCGATGTCGCTGCTCGGCAAGATCGCCGACTCGGTCAAACACCTGATTTTGCCGGTGACGATTGCGGCTCTCGGCGGCCTGGCCGGCATGTCGCGTTACATGCGCTCGAGCATGCTCGAAGTGCTGCGCCAGGACTACGTGCAGACCGCGCGAGCCAAAGGCCTGGAGGAGCGGGTGGTGCTGCGCCGCCACGCGCTGCGCAATGCCTTGCTGCCGGTGGTCACTCTTCTCGGCCTGTCGATTCCGGGCCTCATCGGCGGCTCGGTGATCGCCGAGCAGATTTTTTCGATTCCGGGCATGGGACGCCTGTTCTTCAGCAGCGTCATGGCACGCGATTATCCGGTCGTCATGGGTGTGCTGATGTTCGGCGCCATCCTCACCCTGCTCGGCAACCTCGCGGCCGACCTGCTCTACGTCGCGGTCGATCCGCGGCTGAGGAAGGGCTGAGATGCTTCGCCGGCTGCTCGGAAATCCGCTCGCCGTCGCCGGCGCTATCATCGTCGTGACGCTTTTCGTGCTGGCGCTGGCCGCACCGTGGATCGCGCCGTGGGATCCCTACGATTTCGATGCGAAGCACGTCCTGGAAGGCCCGAGCGCAGCGCATCTGCTGGGGACCGACAGCCTCGGCCGCGACGTGGCGAGCCGGATGCTGTTCGGCGCCCGCGTCTCGCTGATGGTCGGCTTCGTGGCGGTGGGAATCTCCACCACCATTGGAGTCGCACTCGGCGCGGTCTCGGGCTTCTTCGGCGGCATGGTCGACGCCGTGATCATGCGCTTCGTCGACGTGATGCTGACGTTCCCGACGTTCTTCCTCATCCTGGCCGTCATCGCGTACCTGGATGCGAGCATCTGGAACATCATGGCGGTGATCGGCGTGACCTCGTGGATGGGCGTCTGCCGCCTGGTGCGGGCCGAGGTGATGAGCCTTCGCGAGCGCGATTTCATCGTCGCGGCCACCGCGCTCGGCATGACGCCGATGCGGATCATCGCGCGCCACGCGCTTCCGAACGCGATGGCGCCGGTATTCGTCTCCGCCGTTCTCGGCGTTGCCGGCGCGATTCTCATCGAGAGCGCGCTGTCTTTCCTCGGCATCGGCGTGCAGCCACCCACCGCGAGCTGGGGAAACATCCTCACCGAAGGCAAGGAGACCCTCGGCGTGGCGTGGTGGCTCTCCGTCTATCCGGGCCTGGCGATCCTCGTTACGGTGCTCGGCTACAATCTTCTCGGCGAAGGGCTTCGCGACGTGCTCGATCCGAGGCTGAAATCCAGGTGAGCGAGCGCGGGCGCAAGCAGACGCTGCTCGAGGTCGACGGCCTCGTGACGACGTTCCAGACCGAAGCCGGCACCGTGCGCGCAGTGGACGGTGTGAGCTTTTGCGTCGGCCACGGCGAAACGGTGGCGCTCGTCGGCGAATCCGGCTGCGGCAAGAGTGTCACGGCGCTGTCGATCCTGCGCCTCGTCCAGGCTCCCGCCGGCCGCATCGCCGCGGGTCGCGTACTTCTCGACGGCAAGGACCTGCTGCCCATGTCCGACGAAGAGATGCGGCGCGTGCGCGGCGCGCGCATCGGCATGATCTTCCAGGAGCCGATGACGTCCCTCAATCCGGTGCTGACGATCGGCTTCCAGATTGCAGAGGCCGTCAGCCTGCACCGCAACGTCACGCGCGCGGACGCGTGGAAAAAAGCGGTGGAGATGCTCGAGCTCGTCGAGATGCCCGATGCCGCCGAGCGGGCCCGGGCCTATCCGCACCAGTTGAGCGGCGGCATGCGCCAGCGTGTCATGATCGCGATGGCGCTTTCGTGCCACCCCGAGCTCCTGATTGCCGACGAACCGACGACGGCACTCGACGTGACGATCCAGGCACAGATCCTCGAGCTTCTCGACGGACTTCGCGACAAGCTCGGCATGGCGCTGCTGCTGATCACCCACGACCTCGGTGTCGTCGCCGAGAGAGCCGAGCGGGTGCTCGTCATGTACGCCGGTCGCGTCATCGAAGAAGGGCCCGTGGAGGCCGTTTTCGCGGATCCCCGCCATCCGTACACGCGCGGGCTGCTGCGCTCGGTGCCGCGTCTCGGAAACCCGCGCGCGCGCCTCGATGCGATTCCCGGGTTCGTCCCGCGCCTGACCGAGCTGCCTTCCGGTTGCCGCTTCCGCGACCGCTGCGAGCTGGCCGAGCCCGACTGTGCGCGCATCGACCCGGCACTGGAGCGGTTCGACGGCGACCGCGCGGCCGCGTGCATCGTCACGATGCGCGAAGAAAAGGCTCGCGCATGAGCGGCGGCAACGGCGGCGCGCTCGTGCAGGCGAAGGGCCTCACCAGGGAGTTCCTGCTCCCGTCGGGGGCGTTCGGCCGCCACCGCGCGCTGCGCGCCGTCGATTCGGTAGACCTTCGCATCGAGGAAGGACGAACCCTCGGCATCGTCGGCGAGTCCGGGTGCGGAAAGTCGACGCTCGGGCGCCTGCTGCTACGCCTTCTCGTACCTACGTCGGGGAGCGTCGAGTTCGACGGCGTCGATCTCGCTTCGCTGGCGCCGCGCGCGCTGCGCACGGCACGCCGCGACATGCAGATCGTCTTCCAGGATCCGTATGCGTCGCTGAACCCGCGCATGCGCGTCGGCCGCATCGTCGGTGAAGGACTCGAGGTGCACGGAGTCGCCACCGGGGCCGAGCTTCGCTCCCGCGTCGACGAGCTGCTCGCGCGCGTCGGCTTCGGACGGGACGCCTACGATCGCTACCCGCACGAATTCAGCGGGGGGCAGCGCCAGAGAGTCGGCATCGCACGTGCGTTGGCACTTTCGCCGCGGTTCATCGTCGCCGACGAGCCGGTCTCGGCGCTCGACGTGTCGATCGGCGCCCAGATCCTCAACCTGTTGATGGACCTGCAGCAGGAGCGCTCGCTCGCGTTCGCGTTCATCTCGCACGACCTGCGCGTCGTCGAGCACATCAGCCATGACGTGGCGGTGATGTACTTCGGCCGCATCGTCGAGACGGCGCCGGCCTCCAGCATCTATTCGTCGCCGCAGCATCCGTACACGCAGGCGCTGCTGTCGGCGGTACCGACGATCGAAGGAAAGGACAGGAAGAAGCGCATCGTTCTCGGCGGCGACGTACCGAGCCCGATCGATCCGCCGAAGGGTTGCGCGTTCCACCCGCGTTGCCCGATTGCGATCGAGCGCTGCCGCGTCGAAGCGCCGCAGCTTCTCGACCGCAGCGGACACAGCACGGCCTGTCATCGGGCCGGCGAAAGCTGACGCGGCCGCTCGCGGCGCTGCGACCTCGCGCACGCCGGGGTGCGGCAGCGTACGGCGCCGGGCTCCGTTCCTATGGCGCAGTTCCTGCGTTGAGTTCTTGCGCTCAGTTCTTGGGCGCAGGCTCCGGCCGTTGCAGGTTGGGGCAATCGGCCAGGCAGTATTTGGTGTCCGTGAGGCAGTCGGTGTGGCACTCGCCGACGAAGTCCCCGCCTTCGGGACACATGTCCTTGCAGGCAACTTCCGAGGAAGCACAGAAGTCGAAGCACTTCTGACCGTCGGGCCCGAGGGGCCTGACGTCGGCCAGGCCGGGCATGTCGGAAAGCGACTGCTGGCCCGCGCACCCGCCAAGCGCGAGTAGCGCGGCGGTGCAGGTTGCGAGCGCGGCCAGCCCCGTCGCGCGAGTACGATGCAGGATCATGTTGGTTGTCCCTCCCGTTGGCCGAGGGTGCACGCAGGGCGCGTCGTGCGCAAGACGAACCGGATCGTTTCGCTGCCGTGCAACGCCGGTGATCGCGATCTCGATGTCGCCGTGCACCGGACCGGAAATGCGCGCATCAGCGATGGCTGCGAGCCGCGCGGGCCCAGCGCTCGGACCATTCGACCAGCGGCAGGAATCGCTCGACGAGCTCCGTGCCTAGCGGAGCCAGCCCGAAGCCTTCGCCCTCTTCGAGGTCGATCAGCCGCGCCTCGCGAAGCTCGTGCAGCCTCAGGTTGAGAGAGCCGGGGCTGACCCCCTCGCACGCCTTGCAGAGGTCGCGGAAGGTGCGTCGTCCCGAGCGAAGCTCCCACAGCACGCGAAGCGACCAGCGTCTGCCGAGGAGGTCGAGCAGGGCCATGACCGGCCGGCCGGTGCGCGATCCGCGCGCAGCGCGGCGCGGCGGAGATGGTTCGGGTTCCAGGGACGAGCTTCGGGCCATGGCGGCGTTTCCTCCGCGGCGCAGCCGGCGAACGACGCCGTGCGGCGGCTTGCGCTACAAAAATCGTAGCGCTACAAAAATTGTAGCACCGCGCCTGCCCCGGTCCCAGCCCGAAGGGCGCGGAAAGCCGGGTTCGGGGCCGGAACCCGATGCCCCGGCATCCGATGCGGGGAAAACAGGAGGAGTCTGCGTGAGCCACCAAGCCCCCGTCGCTGCCCAATCCGGTACGCCGCGCGTCGCGCCCGCCGAGCCGCCCTGGTCCGGGCAGACCGGCGCGTGGCTCGCGAAGATCATGCCCGCGGGAGTCGAGCCGCTGCTTCTGTTCCGCACGCTGGCTGTCAACGAGAGGGTCTTCGGCCGCGTCATGGCCGGCGGCCTTCTCGACCGCGGCAGCATCACGCTGCGCGAGCGCGAGATCGTCATCGATCGCACGACGTGGCGCTGCGGCTCCGAGTATGAGTGGGGCGTGCACGTCACGTTCTTCGGCGCCAGGGTCGGCTTTTCGGACGAAGAGATCGCCGGGCTTTGTGCCGAGGATCCGGCAGCCTCGGGATTTTCGGCGCGCGAGCAGCTCTTGATGAAGCTGTGCGACGAGCTGCATGCGACCGCGACGGTGAGCGAGGCGCTGTGGGCAGATCTGGCGGCCGAATTCTCCGCGGAGCAGCTCGTCGAGCTCGTCGTGCTCGCCGGCCTCTACCACGTGATCTCGTTCGCGACCAATGCCTTCGCGCTCGAGAACGAGGCGTTCGGCGCGCGGTTTCCGCGCCGCTCCGGCGGCGCCTGAGACAGGCAGCGGAGCGAGCGCGCAAGCCCCGCTCAGGGCTCCTGGTCGAGGTCGAAATCCTCGCCTGGCAGGGCCGGCGGAGCCTTGAGGCGCTTGGTGAGCTCGCCGAACTCGATCTTCAGCAGCGTCGAAGGCACGCCGCTGGCTGCCAGCTCGTTCGCCCTCTGCTCGAGCGCCGCGACCTTGTTGGGATAGCTGGCCGCGAGGTTGTTCTTCTCGGAGGGATCCTCGGCGATGTTGAAGAGCTCGACGGTGGACGGCAGCGGCGTTCGCCAGATCATCTTCCAGTCGCCCTCGCGCACGCCGGCGCGAAACGCTTCGATGTTGTAGATGAGCTCGGTTCGCGGCGAAGCTTCGCCCTGGCTGATCGTTTTCCAGACGTCCATTCCGTCCAGCGGATTCGCCTTGGCGGTGGTCGCGCCGGCCAGCGCCGCCAGGGTCGGATACATGTCGACGACGTGGATCATGCCTCCGACTTCCTCGGCCTTGATGTGGCCGGGCCAGTTGGCGAGCGCGACGACCCGGGTACCGCCCTCGTAGAGCGTGCCTTTGCCTTCGCGATAGGGCCCGTTGTCGCAGGGGATCTTGACGTTGGCCATGTCCAGCTCGCCGGCGAACATCGCGTGGCGGGTGCCGCCGTTGTCGCTCTGGAACACGACGATCGTGTTGTCGCGCATCCCCTGCTTCTCGAGCGCGTCGAGCACGCGCGCGATCTGGTCGTCCATCGCGGTGATGCTGGCGGCGTAGGCACGCCGCGAGGGATCCGCGATGCTCGCGTAGCGAGCCAGATACTCCGGCGGGGCCTGGTACGGCGTGTGGGGCGCGTTGAAGGCCAGGTAGAGAAACAGTGGTGTCGCTTTGTCGTGGACCTCGACGAGCTTGACAGCTGCATTACCGAGCAGCGTCGTCGTATAGCCGGGCTCGACGACCCTGTTGTTGTCGCGAAACCAGTCCACCACCCCGTGCTGCTCGTGGGTGAAGTAGTCGAGCTCACCGATCAGCGGGCCGTACTGGAAGTCGAAGCCGCGCTGGCGCGGCCAGTACTTCTGGTCGCCGTGCCCGAGGTGCCACTTGCCGATGATCGCGGTCTGGTAGCCTGCCTCCTTCAACGCCTGGGGGAGCAGCCACTCGTCCGTCGGCAAGCCGTACGTGTGCCCCGACGGAATCACGACGGTCTGCAGGCCATAACGGAACGGATAGCGTCCCGTCATCAGTGCCGCGCGCGTCGGCGTGCACATCGGCTGCGCGTAGTACTGCTCGAGGCGAGCGCCTTCGGCGGCCAGCTTGTCGAGGCTCGGCGTCTTGATGTCCGAGCCGTGGAAGCCGACGTCCTTCCAGCCGAGGTCGTCGGCCATGACGTAGAGGATGTTCGGCTTCGTCTGCGCTGCTGCGTCCGTTGCGAAAACGCCGGTCGCGGCGGTACAGACGGCGAGCGCGAGCGTCGCGTGCACAAGCGGTCGCAAGATCGTCATCGATGGGATCCCTCCGGGAGCGCGTCGCCTCGGCTACGACGATCGAGCCCGTTCGCGCCCGCGCACGTTATATCGCGCTGCGACTGCATGCACCCCCCATCGCCGCCGAACTTCGGCGGCGCAGAAAAGAAGCCGAACTTCGGCGGCGCAGAAATGAAAACGGCGCCGGGATTGCTCCCGGCGCCGTTCCACGATGCGTCATGCGGCGCGGTTCAGGACGAGGTCGCGACCTTGCGCTCGCGGATGCGGGCCGCCTTGCCGGAAAGGTCGCGCAGGTAGAACAGGCGGCTGCGCCGAACCTCGCCGCGGCTCTTGACCTCGATCTTGTCGACGCGGGGCGAATGAAGCGGGAAGGTTCTCTCGACGCCGACTCCGTACGAGCTCTTGCGCACGGTGAAGGTGGCTGCCGGGCCCCCGCGGGAGCGGCGGATGCAGACGCCCTCGAAGACCTGGATGCGCTCCTTGTCGCCCTCGACGATGATGCCGTGGACGCGCAAAGTGTCCCCGGGGCGAAAATCCGGAATGTCGCTGCGGAGCTGCTCCGCGTTCAGGGCCTTGATGACGTCCACGAAAGGGGCTCCTCGGGAAAAGTAGAAGCGGGTTTCCTACCGCGGACTTTTCAGCCGGTCAAGGAGCACTGCCGCGGCGGCCCGGACCGAAAGGTGATTGTAGTCGCCGGGCCCGTGAATTGGCTCGACAATTGCCTCGCAGCGGCCAACCACCTCGTCGGCCAGCCCGGAGCCGGTACCGAGCAGCATCAGCCACGGCGGCCCCGGCGCCGCCAGGTGTTCGCGCATCGACGGGAACGAAACGGACCGCTCCAACGCGCGCGCACTGGTCGCAAAAAGACGCGGCAGGCAGCCGTAGCGCCGCTCGACGTCAATGCCTACGCCTTCGAGATCGGACTCGAGCCGCACCAGCGCGAGCGCCTCGTTGCGGCTCGGGTTGTAGTCCTTCGGCCCGTCGCCTTCCCAGTGGCGGATCACGCGGTGGACCAGGCCGCGCAGCGCATCGACCGGCGAGACGACGTAGAAGCCGGCAACGCCGTACGTGCGACAGCTTCTTGCGATGTCGGGAACGTCGATCGGAGTGATCGCGCTCGTCACGATGTCGCCGTTGCGGTCGTAGACGGGGTAATGGACGAGCGCGACCAGCAGATCAGCCACGGCGCCTCTGTGCGAGATCGGGCCGGCGCGCCTCCGTGCGCGTCGCGGACTGCTCGCGGCGCCATCGCTCGATCTCGGCGTGATTGCCGGACGTAAGGACGCTCGGCACCGACATGCCGCGAAACTGCGCGGGCCTGGTGTACTGCGGATATTCGAGGAGCTCCGGATCGCTGAAGCTTTCCGCGGACGACGAGGCCGAGCTGCCGAGTACGCCCGGCACCAGGCGCGACACCGCGTCGATGACGACGAGCGCGCCGAGCTCGCCGCCCGTCAGCACGTAGTCGCCGATCGAGATTTCCTCGTCGAAAAGAGGCCGTACTCTCTCGTCGACGCCTTCGTAGCGGCCGCAGAAGAGCAGCAGCGAAGCATGTTCCGCAAGGCGCCGCGCCGCGGCCTGCGTGAACGGACTGCCCTGCGGCGTCAGCAGGATTCGATGCGCCGGCGAGAAGCGCGCGGCGACGTCGTCGACCGCCGCATAGATCGGCTCGACGCGCATCACCATGCCCGGGCCCCCACCGTACGGCGAGTCGTCCACCGGATGCGGACTTCCGCCGGTGTAGTCGCGAAGCTGGTGGGCGCGTACGGTGACGAGGCCGGCTTCGAGAGCGCGGCCGAGAACACCGACATGGGCGCCGGCGGTGATGAACTCGGGAAACAGCGTGATGACGTCGAAGAACATCACGGTTTTTGCGTGCCCGCCGGCTCGCTTCCGTATTCGAGCGCTGCGGCCACCACGACCACGCGCCGCGCCTCGAGGTCGACCGAAACCAGCGCGTGGGCAACGGCAGGCACGAGGATCTCGCTGCCGCCTTCCGCCCGCACCACGTAGATATCGTTGGCGCCGGTCGCCATCACTTCGACGATCGATCCAAGCTCGCGCCCGTCCTCGGTGACGACGGCCAGGCCGATGAGGTCGATGTCGAGGTATTCGTCTTCGGCCAAAGACCCGAGACGTTCGCGCTCGACGCGAATCTTCGCGCCGACCAGCGCCTCGGCGCCGCTGCGGTCACTGACGTTGTCGAGCTCGAGGCGGACTCCGCCACGAACGGGCGCCGAGCTGCGCACCTTGGTGGCAATCTGCGTGGCATCGCGGCACTCGAGAGTGACCTCAAGGCCGCGCACGAAGGAGGGAATCATGGACGGATCGACGTGGGCGACGACGGCGCCGCGCAGCCCGTTGGGTCTGGCGACATAGCCGAGCACGACCCCGCGCGGATCATTCCTCAATGATTTCGAGGGAAGCCTTCTGCTGGACGCGCGAAGCGGCAGCGTTGAGGATGGTGCGAAGGCTCTTGGCCGTGCGGCCCTGCTTGCCGATCACGCGACCGAGGTCTTCCTTGTGGACGCGCAGCTCGAAGCTGGTCTGCGCCTCGGCCGAGTTCTGGCGGACGATTACGGAATCCGGATGCAGCACGAGGCTGCGGGCCAGGAAGTCGACGAGATCGAACAAGGAGACCTCGGCCTGGTTCAGGCCGGCAGTCCCGCCTGCTTCATCAACTTGGCCACGATCGGTGTCGGCTTCGCGCCCTTCTTCAGCCATGAGCCGATTTTCTCCGCGTCGAGCTGGATCTTGGCAGGTTCGACCAGGGGGTTGTAGGTGCCCACCAGCGCGAGGTTGCGGCCGTCGCGAGGCGCGCGCTCGTCGGCGACGACAACCCGGTAAAAGGGCTTCTTCTTGCCGCCGTGGCGGGACAGTCGGATCTTGACGGACATGCTTCTAACACCGCTCCTGGGGATCGGAATCGGGGATTAGAACCACGATCCGGCCGGAGTCGCAACCGGCGGGAGCCGGGCTGCAGCCCGGCCGGCCGCAAGCGCGGGCCCGCGCGGGGGATTTGCTGCCATTGCCGGGCGCTGCCCCGGGCGCTAACGTCCAGGCCAAATGGGCATCCGGACCGTGCATGACAGCCCGTTCCTCAAGGTCCAGGACTACCAGTGCGATCTGGGGCCCGAGGATCGGGCTTCGGTCGAGATCCACAAGGGATTCTCGATCGCGTACGTGCGCGAAGGCTCGTTCGGATACCGCTGCGGGGGACGACACCACGAGCTCGTTGCCGGTTCCCTTCTCGTCGGCCATCCCGGCGACGAGTTCGTCTGCACCCACGACCACGTCCATGGCGACCGCTGCCTGTCGGTCCATTTCGATCCGGAGGCGGCCGAGAGTCTCGGAGCTTCGGTCGCCGCGATGTGGCAGAGCGGTGCCCTGCCTCCGCTGTCCGAGCTGATGGTGCTCGGCGAGCTGGCCCAGGCCGCCGCCGGCGGCGCCAGCGAAGTCGGCGTCGATGAAGCCGGTTACCTGCTCGCGTCGCGCTTCCTCGAGATCGTTGCAGGCGCCGCCACCGCGCCCGCGCCGGCGGCAGATGCGCGAAGCCGCCGCCGCGCAGTCGAGGCGGCGCTGTGGATCGACGAGAACTCTGCCGATGCGGTGGATCTCGATGCGAGCGCAGGCGAGGCGGGCGTCAGCCCGTTTCATTTCCTGCGCACGTTCTCGAAAGTGCTCGGCGTGACCCCTCACCAGTACCTCGTGCGCTCGCGCCTGCGACGCGCGGCGCGGCTGCTCGCCGAAGAGGAGCGGTCGGTGACCGACGTCGCCTACGAAGTCGGATTCGGCGACTTGTCGAACTTCGTCCGCACCTTCCATCGCGCCGCGGGGATCTCCCCGCTCGGATTTCGCCGGATGGCGCGCGGGGACCGCAAGATTCTCCAAGAACGGCTCGGTGCTTTCGCCGTACGCTGACTTCCATCACCAGCCCGGAGGCCCTTGCGTCTCCCGGCTACGCAGGAGGTCATCGCAATGTTCGACCATATCGGCCTGAAAGTCCGCAACCTCGACGCAAGCATCCGCTTTTACGGGGCAGCGCTGGCGCCGCTCGGCCACGTGCTGTGCTGCCGCGACAACGCCAGCGCCGCCTTTGGCCCCGACGGCGAACCGGCGCTGTGGCTGCTCGCCGGCGACGGCGCGCCGTGCGCCACGCACGTCGCGCTGCGCGCGCATGACCGCACCGGCGTCGACGCCTTCCACCGCGGCGCGCTCGAGGCGGGAGGCCGCGAAAACGGAAGGCCCGGAGTCCGCGGCGACTACGGCCCTACTTACTATGCGGCCTTCGTCGTCGATCCCGATGGCAACAACGTCGAAGCAGTCTGCACCGCGAAGGCCTGAGCGTCATGAACGAGATCATTCAGCACGACATCAACCAGCACGACATCATCCTGCACCACTATCCGCTGTCGCTGTTCGCCGAGAAGATCCGGCGCATCCTTGCATACAAGAAGGTCGCATGGCGCTCGGTCGAGGAGCCGAACATGATGCCGAAGCCGGAGCTGACATCGCTCACCGGCGGGTACCGCAAGATCCCGGTGATGCAGATCGGCGCCGACATCTACTGCGACACCGCGTGCATCGCACGCCGTCTCGAGGAGCTGTTTCCCGATCCGGCCTGCATTCCGGCCGATCTGGGCGGCCAGGTCGCGATGATCGAGGACTGGGCCGACCACCGTTTCAGCGGCCAGGTCGTGCCCGCGGTGATCGTCGAGATCCTGCCGGGGCTTCCCGACGGCATCCTCGATGACCGCGCCGCGATGTCGCCGCTGCTGTCGAAGCAGTCGCTGACGATGATGGCTCCGCACACGCGCAGCCAGTCGCTGCTGTCGATGGATGAGCTGGAAAGCGTGCTGCGCGAGCGGCCGTGGCTTGCCGGCGACCAGTTCACGCTCGCGGACGCAGCCTGTTACCACCCGCTGTGGTTCCTGCGCTACGCATCTCATCTGTACGAAGCGGTCGAAGCGAGACCTGCACTGGCGCAGTGGGTGCAGCGCATCGATGCATTCGGTCCGGGAGACGTGACGCCGATGCGAAGGGACGAGGCGCTTCGCATCGCGAAGGTCGCCACGCCGGTCGACCTTCGCGTAGTCGAGGGCATGTCGATGGGCGACGTGCGTGTCGGCGATACCGTCGCCATTCGTGCGGACGACATCGGATCGGAGCAGTCGCGTGGTGTCGTGCGACGCATCACGCCGAGCGAGATCACGATCGTGCGCGAGGACGACGAGCTCGGTGAGGTTGCGGTGCATTTCCCCCGCTCCGGCTTCGTCGTGACGACGTAGGAGAATCGGCAACTGCTCCGGGTTGGGGTCAGGCGCCGCCGCGGTGGTGCCTGGCTCCGCGCCGGCAGGCGCCCGCTTCAGAACAACGCGGCGCCGTAGCGGTCGCCGAATGCGATCTCTTCGACCGGCTTGCGCGCCAGCTTTTTCGGAAAATCCTTCTCGGGGTATCCGAGCGGAATCATCGCTGCGGTGGCGACGCCGTCGGGAATCGACAGCAGTTCCTTCATCTTCGGCTCCACGGCACACAGCAGCGTCGTCAGCGCGGTACCGAGGTCCTCGGTGCGCGCGGCGAGCAGCAGGTTCTGCACCGACGGATAGATCGATGCGCCGGCGACCACCGACACGCGATCGAGGTGTCGGTCGGTGGCCATCAGGTCGGCGGTCTGGGCGCAGACGACGATGAGCACCGGAACCTTGTCGAGTTGCCGCGCCATGTGATCGGCGTTGGCGAGGAGGCGAGGCATCGGAGCGCCGGGCTTCACCGTCGCTCGCGATGCGTACTGCTCCCAGAGCGGCACGTACAGGTCGCGAATGGCTTTCCGTTTTGCCGCGTCCCGCACGACGACGAAGCGCACGCCCTGGCGATTGCCGCCGGTCGGCGCCCAGCGAGCGGCGTCGAGGACGCGCCGGAGCACCTCCAGCGGTACCGGATCGCTGCGGAAAAAGCGGCAGGTGCCGGTGGTTTCGATCGTCTGGCGGAAGTCCATGGGTGGGTCTCCTTTCTGCCGCGCCCGCTTCGCAGGCGCGCAATCTGCCGGGCCGGCTTCGCAGGCGCGCAATCTGCCTGCGCAGTCTGGGCCGGCATCCGCCGCGCCGGCAATCCGGCGCGAGGCATCGGGCGTATCTTGCGTCGGGGCGACACTCTGGCACAAGACCCCGGGGACCACCGATCCGACCGGGTCCACGACCGGTCGCAGGAGGTTCCTTTTGTCCGAGATCAACTCCCGTCCCCCCGCTACCTCCCCGATCCGCCGCTACCTCGAGCGCGTCCATGAAGAGCTCGCCCCCGTCGACGACGGCGTGGTCGCGTCCTACATTCCGGAGCTGACCAAGGCCGACCCGGCCTGGTTCGGCATCGCGATCGCGACCGCGGACGGCGCGGTTTACGAAGTCGGGGATACCCGCGTTCCGTTCACGATCCAGTCGATTTCCAAGCCCTTGGTCTACGGCCTCGCTTTGGAGGATCGCGGCAAGCACACGGTGCTCTCGAAGATCGGAGTGGAGCCGACCGGGGACGCGTTCAACTCGATCAGCCTCGAGCCGGCCACGGGCCGCCCCCTCAACCCGATGATCAACGCAGGAGCGATCGCCGCTGCGTCGATGGTCGCGGGGAGATCCGAAAACGACCGCTTCGAGCGCGTGCTCGCCGTGTTCTCGATGTACGCGGGCCGCCGCCTCGATCTCGACGAGGCGGTCTACATCTCGGAAAAAACCACCGGTCACCGCAACCGCGCCATCGGGCACATGCTGCGCAATTTCGAAATCATCTCGGAGGATCCCGATCCGGCGCTCGACCTCTACTTTCGCCAGTGCTCGATCCGCGTCGACTGCCGCGATCTCGCCGTGATGGCCGCGACGCTCGCTGGCGGCGGCACCAATCCGGTCACCCGCGAGCGAGTGGTGCCCGCTCCGATCGTGCGCGACCTGCTGAGCGTGATGACGACGTGCGGGATGTACGATTACGCCGGCGAATGGCTCTACCGCGTCGGCATGCCGGCCAAGAGCGGGGTCGGCGGCGGCATTCTCGCGGTGCTTCCCGGCCGCCTCGGCATCGGCGTGTTCTCGCCGCGCCTCGACCAGCGCGGCAACAGCGTGCGCGGAGTGAAAACCTGCGAGCGCCTGTCGCGCGACTGGGGCCTGCATTTCCTGACGCCGCCGCGGGCATCGATGGCTACCGTGCGATCGGAGTATTCGCTGGCCAGCGTGCGCTCGAAGAGGCAAAGGCGCACCCGCGAGCTCGAGATTTTGTCCGAGCACGGCCGCACCGCTCGCGTGATCGAGCTGCACGGCGACATCGACTTCGCCGCGGCCGAGACCGTGATCCGCAGCCTGCTCGCGTACCATGAGCCGCCGTCCTTCGTCATCCTCGACTTCAAGCGCGTGCCCGGAGTCGACGGCGCGGCGATGCGCCTGCTCATCGATCTCGTGCGTACGCTCGGCAACGACGGCACGCGCAGCGTGCTCACCGGCACGGCTTCGGTGCACCCGTTCGTTCGATTCGCCGAAGAACAGCTCGGCTCCGAAAATACTGCCGGGATCCGCAATTTCGCCCAGCTCGAAGCCGGCATCGAATGGTGCGAGAACGCGCTGCTCGACCAGTGGATGCCGACCGTCGCGGCGGACCGTACCTGCGAGCTGCCCGACCAGCAGCTCTGTCGCGGGATGAACGCCGAACAGATCGACAAGCTCGCAGCCTACTGTGGACGAGCCAGCTTCGGCCGCGGCTCCACCGTCGTGAGCAAGGGCGACGAGGCCGACCGCCTGTTCTTCGTCGTCTCGGGAGAGTGCAGCGCGACGCTGGACCTGGCGAGCGGGCAGCAGAAGCGCCTCTCGACGCTGTCGCCGGGCATGGCGTTCGGCGAAGCCGGAGTGCTCGTCGGCGGCTTGAGGACGGCCGATGTACGCGCCGACCGGAAACTCGAATGCCTGTTCCTCACGCGCGAGGCGTTCGACCGCATGGGCCGCGAGGAGCCGGCGCTGCAGAACGCGCTGCTGCGCGGTCTTTTGCGCGTCTCCAGCGCGATCGGCGTCCGGCTCACCACCGAGGTCGCGGCGCTGGAAGCGTGAATCGGCCGCGACCGCGGCGCTGCAGGACGCGGCGCCGCACGGCCGCAGTCGCGGAAACGGCGACCTGCTGTACCTGACCGGGTTTTTCGGATTTATGCTTCGGCATTCTTCCTGCCGAGGTCATCGATGAATGGTGCCGAAAGCCTGATCCGTACCCTCGTCCACTGCGGCGTCAGGGTCTGCTTCACCAACCCTGGGACCTCCGAGATGCATTTCGTCTCGGCGCTCGACCGCGTCGAAGGGATGCACGCGATCCTCGGCCTCTTCGAGGGAGCGGTGACGGGAATGGCCGACGGGTACGGCCGCATGGCCGATCATCCGGCGGCAACCCTGCTTCATCTCGGTCCGGGCCTCGCCAACGGACTGGCCAATCTTCACAACGCTCGCCGCGCTTCGACGCCGATCGTCAACATCGTCGGTGACCACGCGACCTACCATGCGCAGTACGATGCGCCTCTCGCTTCCGACATCGCCGGTTTTGCGCGCCCGGTATCGGGATGGATCCATTCGAGCTCGAGTGCACTTTCGGTCGCGGCCGACGGAGCGCGCGCGGTCCAGGCTGCGATGTCGCCGCCGGGCCAGGTCGCGACGCTGATTCTTCCCGCGGACACGGCATGGAACGAGGCCGACGGTGTCGCGCCGCCGCTTGCCGTTTCCGCCGCTGCGCAAGTCGGCAGTGATGCGATCGATGCGGCAGCGGCGGTGCTCCGCTCCGGAAAACGCGTCGCGATCCTGATGCGCGGCGCATGCCTGCGGCGTGCCGGGCTCGAAGCCGCCGGCCGCATCGCGGCGGCGGGCAACGCGCGGCTGATGTGCGACACGTTCGCGCCGCGCCTCGAGCGCGGCGCCGGCCTCGTCGCGGTCGAGCGCCTTCCGTATTTCGCCGAGCAGATCGTCGAGTTTCTCGCCGACGTCGACGTGCTGCTGCTCGTCGGCTCGAAGCCGCCGGTGTCGTTCTTCGCGTATCCTGACAAGCCGAGCTGGTGCGTACCCGCGGGTTGTCGCGTCCAATACCTCGCGCAGGCGCACGAGGACGGAGTCGGTGCGCTCGAAGCGCTTGCCGATGCGATCCGCGCGCCGAAAGAGCCGGCCACACGCGCGGTGCTGGAGAGGCCAGGCTCTCCGGCCGGTGGCCTCAACCAGTTCAGCGTCGGGCAGATCGTCGCGCGGCTGTTGCCGGAGAATGCGATCCTTGCCGACGAGGCGGCGACCTCCGGTCTCGGGATCGCATTCGCCGCTGCGACGGCGCCCGCCCACGACGTGCTGTCGCTGACGGGCGGTTCGATCGGCATGGGCATTCCGCTGGCAACCGGCGCCGCGGTCGCCTGCCCCGGTCGCAAGGTTCTCGCGCTGCAGGGAGACGGCGGCGGCATGTACACGCTGCAGGCTCTGTGGACCCAGGCTCGCGAGAAGCTCGACGTGACGACACTGATCTTCGCCAATCGCTCGTACTCGATCCTCAACATCGAGCTGTCGCGCGTCGGCGCCGGAGAGCCGGGGCCGAAGGCGCTGGCGATGCTCGACCTTCACAATCCGGAGCTGGACTGGTGCGCCCTTGCGCGCGGCATGGGTGTCGAGGCCTCCAGGGCGGAGACGAGCGAGCAACTCGCGAGCCAGTTCGCCGATGCGATGGCGACGCGCGGGCCGCGGCTGATCGAAATCGTGCTCTGAGAGCGCGTTGCGCGAGGCCGGGTGCTACAAAAATCGTAGCGCCAGAGATCGCCTCACGATCCGGTTGCCGCGGGGTTTCTACCGAAGGGATGAGCGCTTTTTTTCCGCGAGGCGCAGCGTCTTCAAATCGGCCAGGACGAGATCCGGATCGAGGTAGCCGACGCTGTAGATGTTGCGGACGCGGCGCTCACGGTCGAGCAGGTAGACCTTGAGCACGTGACGGTAGGTCCCCGACCAGGTGCCGTCCGCGCGCGCCAGCCTGGTCACCGTCTGCCCGAAGTCCTCGAGCAATCCGCCCAGGGAATGCTCGTCCGGCGCCGTGACGAAGCGCCACGTCGAGCCCGCCGCCCGCATCTGCTGCATGGCCGCCAGTCGCGCGGTATCGTGCTCCGGATCGAAGCTGACCGTCACGAGCGCAACGTCGCGAGCAAGGGAACGGTCGGCGGCAAGCTGCGAGTCGAGATGGTGCAGCACCGAAGTGCTCATCGGGCAGCCGGTGGTGTCGCTGCAGCTCGCGTAGATGAAGGAAACCACCGCGAGCCGCCGACCGAGGACCTGACGGAGCGTCGTCCGTTTTCCTTGCGCGTCGACGAGAGGATGGTCGGCGACGTTGCCGATCTCGGGCAGCTCATAGGTGCCGGGCCGCGGGGGAGTGAACTGCGGACGATACTGGCCGAGCGAGTAGGTGTAGGCATCGGAGCCGGCCGGCTCGTCGCGAGCTGCGACGTCGCCGGCGGCCACGCATAGCGCAACGAGCGCGGCAGCGATCCGTATGGGAAGCTTCACGTTGCCGCCGCGCCACAACTCACGCGCGGATCACGAGCCGGGTCGTGCGGCAGGAGCCGCGGCGACCTGGTTCGAGTAGAAGCTCTTCGATCCGAAGTGCATGTGGTGCGGGCGACCGAGTTTTTCGGCGGTGAAATCGACGGTGAACGCCGGCGTCAGCGTCTTGCCGTCCCAGCGGTAGGCCTTGAGGAACTGCTCGTTGTCGGCGCCGGTCTTGTCCCAGTTCGCGAGCAGCGACGACGTGAAGTAGACGCGCCGGCCGTCCCAGCTCTCGGAAACCATGTTGACCTGCTTGCCGATCTGCTGCTCGAGGACGACCTTCGGATGGTGCGGATCGCTGACGTCGAAGACGTGCACCTTGCCGTCCATGAACGTCGAGACGAACAGATAGCGGTCGTCCAGCGAGAGGCTGATGTCCACCGCTAACGGTGTTTTCGACGGATCGCCGATGTCGGCAACGGCTGTTGCCGCGAATTTTCCGTCCTTCCCGGCCTCGATCAGCCAGAGCTTCGACGTCAATGCCGCTGCCGAGAACGCATAATCGTGCTGGGGCTGGAGCGCCCAGCGGATCTCGAGCGGGGCGCCGGGAACCTGCATCACCTGCAGCGGCTTCATCGCATGGAAGTCCCAGGCGACCATCGTGCTGCCGAAGTGCTTCATCGCCTCCGGGTCCTTCATCAGGTCGCCGAGGGGGCGCATGTAGTTCTTCCAGCCGGTGAACGACGACGTCAGCATGCGGTCGAGGCGCGGTTGCACGCGCGCGTCATAGCCGTACTCGGCGTCCGGTGGCATCCACACCGTGCGAATGAACTTGCCGGCGTTGCTGTACTCGGCCACGCCGGTGCGGCCGTCGCGGTCCTTCGCATTGGAAAGGCCGGGCACGAGCATGCGGCCCGGCAGCGCGTAAAAGCCGTGGGGGCCGGCAAGGCCGCTGTCTGTCTCGAATGTCGAGATCGTCTTTTCGAGCTTCGGGTGGGCAGGGTCGGACGCGACGTCGAAGACGAAAATCGCGCCGTCATCGATGCCCGATACCCACAGTTCACGACGGTCGTCGGTGAAGCCGCCGTGGTGCGCCTCGTGGCGGCCTCCGACCGACGTCGACGAGATCACCTTGCCATAGTCCTTGGAGGCGGGATCGGCGCCGATCGTCACGAGCTTGTCGGAGCCGTCGCCGAGACCGTCGACGCCGAGCGTCCACACGTAGACGTAATCTTCCTGGCCGGTGATTTTCGGCATGTACGGCGACATGCACGTCTCGTCGGCGTGCGCCGGGGACGGCTGCAGCGCGGCGGCGCAGACGGCGACGAGCGCGGCTTCAGCAATACAGCGGAGAAAAAAACGAGGCGTGGTCATGGCTGTTGCTCCCCACTCCCGGCGCATAGCGGCCGGGAGTCGATGAAACGATGAACGCCGGCGGGGCCTACTTCTGGCCCTTCTGGTACGTACCCATCAGCTCGCCGCGCGCGAGCACGTGGCCTTTGATCGCCGTCTCGAGCCAGTCGTGCGTCGGCTGCTCCTGGACGGGAAGATCGGTATCGAGCGCATAAAGCTCGAAGAAGTAGCGGTGTCGTCCGATCGGTGGGCAGGGTCCGCCATACTCGCGGTGCGACCAGTCGTTGAGGCCATGACGGCCGGGTGCGACGCCGTCATCGCTCGCACCGGCGCCGTCGGCCAGCTTGTTCATCGAGGCCGGCAGGCCGTAGAGGACCCAGTGGATGAACGTGCGTTTTGGCGCCGCAGGATCCGGTGCGTCCGGGTCGCGGACGATGAGCGCGAAGCTTTTTGTTCCCGCCGGAGCCCCGCTCCAGGCCAGAGGTGGCGACGTATTGTTGCCTTCGCACGTATAGATGGTCGGAATGGAGCCGCCAGCAGAAAACGCCGGCGATGTGAGCTTCATGACCTGCTCGGCCGCGAATGTCGTCGCCGCAGGGCTCGCGACTGCCAGAATGGACGCCAGGAGAGTGAGCGGAAACAGACGCATCACGGGATGACCATCAGCAAAGCACGTTGCCGCCCCTGTTCCCAGAACCGCAGACGTCCTGCGATGTGAACTCCACCTCATCGGGTGCGCCCGGCGGGTGGCCACCGTCACCCGGCGTCCGCGCATCCCGCCCTTCCCATTGCGGGGGCTACGGGCGCCGGGCTAGCCTCCCCCACATGAGAATGCCTGCCGCGGCGGCCCTGCTGGCTGTTGCCCTTTTCCTGCCTTCCGCCGCGAAGGCCGATCCGACGCAGAACCTCTCCGGCCACGAGCCCGAGTCGTGGGCGATGTTCTTCTACCAGTCGGCGACGTCGTTCGCGGGAGTCGGTGCCCCGCGCCATCGTGATCCATGGACGGTCGATGCGTTCGTCGACCTCTACGAGCTCCCCCAGCTCGATGCCGAAGAGAGGACCGTGGGTTTTTCGGGGACCAAGACCGAAGACCTCAACAAGGCCCCGGTGTTCGGCCGGCCCGGCCTCGTCATCGGGCTTCCGTGGGATGTCTCGATGTGGGTCGGGTACATTCCGCCGATCGAAATCTTCGGCGTGCGTGCGCACCTCGTCTCGCTGGCTTTCGAGAAGCCGGTCGTCGACGACGGCCCCGTGACGGCGGGGCTGCGCCTTCACACCCAGGTCGGACAGGTGCGCGGACCTTACACGTGCCCGGAGAACGTCACGCATTTTCCGCCAGGCTCCGACGGCAATCCCTACGGCTGCAACGCGGTGTCCAACGACGCCGCGATCCAGAGAACGCTCGGCCTCGAGCTGGCGGGATCGTATCGCATCGATGCGCTGCACGGCCTGGCGCCGTACCTGTCGGTCGGTGTGAACTACCTGAACGGCGAATTCCACGTCAAGGGCGTCGAGTTCGACGAGCCCGACCGCACCAGGATGGCGTCCGATACCGTGACGTTCTCGCTCGGCTCGGGGCTGACGATGCCGATCACCGACCGTCTCTACGCGGGAATCGGGGTTTTCTGGACTCCGCTCTGGGTGACGCGGCCGCCGGCAACTCACGACCAGCGCGACTCGATGGTGCAGGTGCGCAGCGAGCTGACGTTTCGTCTGCACTGAGTGGAATTGGGGACAGGCCCCGGCTCGCCGTTCAGCTGCGGAACGACGCGAACTCGTCGACGTGGGCCCTTTCGGTGCGCCACGAGTTGATCGCTGCCGCGTCGTCGCGGTATCCGATCGCCATCCCGCAGTAGAGCTGCCAGTGGTCGGGCACCTCGAAGAAACGGCGCACCAGCGAGTGCCGCTGCATCCACGACTCCTGCATGCAGCTTGCCAGTCCGCGCGACTCGGCCACCAGTGCGATAGTCTGCATCAGCATGCCGAGGTGGGCCCACTGGCCCGGGCCCATCTGGCGATCGATCGCGAAAAAGAACGCTGCCGGCGCGCCGAAGAAATCGAAGTTCTTCGCCAGCTGGCCAATGCGCGACGGCTTGTCCTCGCGCGGGATGCCGATGCTGCGATACAGCGCCTCGCCGCACTCGAAGCGGCGCGAACGGTACGGTTCCTTGATCTGCGGCGGATACATCGGGAATTCCGTCGGTTCCCCGAGAGGTGCTTCGCGTGCGGCCTCGGCGACGGCTTCGCGGAAACGCTGCATCGAACCGCCGCAAAGCGCGTAAATGTGCCACGGCTGGCAGTTTCCACCCGACGGCGCCCAGCGCGCGACTTCGAGAATGCTGCGAAGCTCGTCTTCTCCGACCGGGTCGGGCAGGAAGGCGCGCGTCGAGCGGCGCCCGCGAATCGCTTCGATCACGTCCACGTCGGCAATCTCCTTTTTGCTCAGTCCGGTTTTTTCGCGGCGCGGGCAGTGCGTCTCGTGACGCCGTCTGCAGCACGCCACAGATACCAGCTCGCGACGCTGCGCCACGGCTTCCACTTCCGGCCATGGAGAGCCAGCGCCTTCGGGGTCGGCAGGTCCTTCTTGCGGTACGCGGCCGCGAAGCCTTTGCGCACTCCGTAGTCGTCGACGGGAAGGACGTCCGGTCGCCCGAGACGGGACATCAGCAGCATCTCGGCGGTCCAGCGCCCGATGCCGCGCACGCGAACGAGAGCTTCGACGACCTCGTCGTCCGCCATCGATTCGATGCGCGCGAGCGACGGCACCGTACCGTCGCGGACTTTCTCGGCCAGGTCGCGAAGCGCTGCGACCTTGGCCCGCGACAGGCCGACGCTGCGGAGGTTTTCGTCGCGCGCTGCAAGGATGTGCGACGGCAAAATGCCGGAACGCGATTTCGGGAACAGCGCGGCCAGGCGTGCGTGGATCGTCGCAGCCGCCTTCCCTGTGAGCTGCTGGTAGACGATTGCTTCCGAAAGCGCCGCGAAGACGCTGCGGGTGCGGTTGGGCGAGAGGCGGCAGGGGCCGATCTCGTCGATGACGCGCGCGAGCACCGGATCGCTGGCCCGAAGATGGGCGGTGGCAGCGACGAGGTCGAGCATCGTGTCCGTCGCGGCAGTCGTGCGCGGCGGCTTGGTGGAGCTGAGGGCCCGGGCGAGCGCCGTCGTCGGCTTTGCTCGCGCCCCTGAATTCGCGGACGCCGCTACCGGTGACGGCGTCGGCAATTTGGCGGGCGCGGGCACTCGGCGCCGGCGGCGCGTGCCCGTCGAGCTCGAGCTGGACCCTGCGCGCGAGCGCGCCTTGTTCCCCGGCATGCCGCGAAGGCTAGCACGCAGGGCGGAAGACGGAACTGCAGAGGACTCGTCTCGCCACTGCCGCTCGTCGCGGCCGCCGGGGATCGTCGAATCCGGCGGTGGCGGCGCCGCCCGGCTTTGGCTATCGAGAGCGGTCGCCGTATCGAAGCGGCGCAGCCGTTCCAGTGAGAGTCCTTCTGCAGCGTGTCTCTGCCGCATCCGTTTCGATCGACGGTGAAGAAGTCGGTCGAATCGGGCGCGGCCTTTGCTTGTTCGTCGGTTTCACGCACGACGACGGCGACGCGCAGGTCGCGTGGATGGCCGACAAGATCCGCAGCCTGAGGTTGTTCGCCGACGCCGAAGGAAAGATGAACCTCGGCCTGGTCGAGGTCGCGGGCGCCGTGCTCGTCGTCTCGCAGTTCACGCTCTACGGCGACGTCGTGAAAGGCCGGCGTCCGTCATTCTCCGGGGCGGCGCAGCCGCAGCTCGCGAATGCATGGTACGAGCGCTTCTGCGCGCTGCTGCGCGAATCCGGGCTCGTGGTTGCGACCGGCCGCTTCGGCGCGATGATGCACGTCGAGATCCACAACGACGGGCCGGTCACGCTGATGCTCGAGCGCTAGCGCACTGTGGAGTTCTCAACCGAGCGCGGAAAGCACCTCCGCCGCGGCTCTTTCTCCCGAGCGCACCGCGCCGTCCATGTAGCCGTTCCAGAACGTCGAGGTTTCGGTGCCGGCCCAGTGGATGCGGTCCACCGGCTCGCGCAGCGCGGCGGCGAAATCGCCGAGAGTTCCGGGACCGAGCACCGCGACCGGACAGCCGCGGTTCCACTGTTCTTCGGCCCACGCGAACGTCACGACCTCGATCGGATCGAGGGCCTGGTTGCCGAAGAACGTCGCGAGCTGGGTGAGACAGGCGTCGCTCAGCGCGGTGTCGGGTTGGGCTTCCCAGTGCCGGGCCTCGGTGCCTCCGATGAATCCCATCATGATGCCGAGGCTGCCGTCCTGCGGCGAAGTATCGAAGGTGACCTTGATCGGTCCGTTCTCGCTGATGGCCTGGCCCGTCAGGCCGGCGTCGCGCCAGAACGGAGTGCGGTAGACTGCTTCGAACTTCATCAGCGTGCCCGCAGGCATTCTCTGCGTGAGCTGGTCGCGCAGCGCCGGAAGGGGCGGTTCGTACTGGATGCGTCCGGCCAGCGTCGGCGGAATCGCGACGATCACGTACTGCCCGCGCACGCGGTGACGATCGGACCACACGGCGACGCCCTGATCCCCCTGCTGGATGCGCGTGACCGGCATGTCGAGCAGCACGCTGCTGCCGAGCTCGGCGGCCACGCTCAGGGCAACCATCTGGGAGCCGCCGACGAAGCGGCTCTCCTGCGCGCCGCCCGACGTGTTGAAGTTGCGCTCGAACGTTCCCTGGTTCTGCTCGTTGCCGGACGCGGCGATGTAGAACAGCGTGAACAGCAGCGAGATCTCGCCGGGCTCGCAGCCGAAGATCGCCTCGGTGGCCGCCGACACCACGGCCATGAACTCGTCGCTGCCGCTCGAATTGGAGCGCAGCCAGGAATCGAGGGTCTGGCGGTCCCACTGTTTCGCATTCGCGGCAGTCCACGGCGCATCGACCGGTACCTGGGTGGCCATCTGGTCGAGAAGCGTGACGACGGCGAGGATGTCGCCGGCAACGACGGGATCGGCAGGCGCGGTGCCGAACGGAGTGTTGTTCGGAAACACCTCGCGGCGACCGTTGGCGTAAAAGACGTTGTTGCCGGTGTTGTAGGTCGGGAACAGGTCGACGCCGACTTCGCCGGCGAGGGCCTGGATGCGGTCCTGCGTGGGTCCGGTGAACATGCCGCCGAGCTCGCTGTAGCTGCCGCTTGCCAGCTGGTGCGTGAGCGTGCGGCCACCGACGCGGTCCCTGGCCTCGAGCACGAGTACCGAGCGGCCCGCCTGCGAGATGCGGCGTGCGGCAGTGAGGCCGGCAAGGCCGGCGCCGACGACGATGACGTCGGCCGTGTGACCGGATGCTTCGGCCGGCTGCGGAAAACGAAGAGTTGCCAGTGCCGTACCTGCGGCGACCGAAGCGCCCAGGAATTGGCGGCGAGAAAGCTTGGACACGGGCGGCAGTCCTCCTGCCCCCCTCCCGATAGACGGCATTATGGCTGCATCCTGCGACGCCGACAATCGACTCCGCACTACCCACAAGAGGCGCCGTGTCCGTGCGCGAGGAAGGGCGCAATGGCACAATCGCGGCCGGCGGGAATCGCGAGACCCGCGATGCAGGAAACGAGATGGACGCGAGCGCAGCAGTCACAGCGGCAGGTGAGGATCCGGATGCGCTCGTCATCGGCGCCGGCTTCGACGCCGGCACCGGTGGACTGACGCAGATCGACCTGCGCGGCTCTTCGGGACGTTCGCTGTCGGAGCTCTGGAGCGGAGGGGTACATGGGCGCGAACATTCCGGGCAAGAAGCGCCAGCTTCTGAACTACGCGGGGTTGCAGAACTACCTCGCGCTCTGCAGGGAATCTGCCGAGTGCGGTTACTCGGGGTTTCCCCTGAGCTGAGCGCGACGGGCTCGATCATGCTCGATCATGCGGATCGTATGGAACGCAAGCAGACGAAGGAGAAAGTGATGAGCAAGTCCCACGGAAAATACGTCTGGTACGAGCTCGCCACCAGCGACGTCGAAGGCGCGAAGAAGTTCTACGGCGACGTTATCGGCTGGGGCACCGACCGCTTCGGCGGACCCGAAGGCGACTACACGATCTGGAAAGCCGGTGCGCAGGGGATCGGCGGCGCGATGACGCTTCCCGAAGAAGCGCGAAAAGCCGGCGCGCCGCCGCGCTGGGTCGGCTACGTGTACGTCGACGACGTCGATGCGATCGTCGCCAAGGCAAAATCCCTGGGCGGCCACGAGGTGGTGCCGCCGACCGATCTTCCGGACGTCGGTCGCATCGCGATGGTGTCCGACCCGCAAGGCGCCGTGATCGCGATGATCAAGCCGAACGGCCCCGAAGCGCCTTGGCTCGACGAGGTTCCCGACGGCCACGTCTCATGGAACGAGCTTCTGGCCGGAGAGCAGGAAGCAGCGCTGCACTTCTATGCCGAGCTGTTCGGCTGGCAGAAGGAGCAGGCCGTGCCGATGCCCAACGGCATCTATCAGCTCTATGGAAAGCACGGACATACCCTCGGTGGCATGATGACGCGCCCCACGGGGTATCCCGCGCCGCCGCACTGGCTCTACTACGTCAAGGTCGCGGACCTCGATGCCGCCATCGAACGCGTCCGCAAGAGCGGCGGCAAGGTGATGATGGGCCCGATGGAGGTGCCCGGCGGCAGCCGCATCGCGCAGTGCACGGATCCCCAGGGCGCGGCCTTCGCGTTGAACGGGCGCTAGAACAGGAAAATGATCCGGGCAGAGGCCAAACCGATGCCCGGATCATCCGCCCAGTCATCGTTCCGTCGGCTGCGTGTCGCGATTTGCGCGGGCGCTATCGCGATCGCGTCAGGCTGCGCGACGACCGCGCCATGGCCGGTCGTCGCCGCCCCTCCTCCTGCTCCCTCCGCGCCGCCCGTCGCTCCGGCGGCCGACGTAGGCAACGTCGACCTCGAGTCGCTGTTCGGCCACGACTGGATCTTCGTCGAGATCCCCGGTTTCCACGAGCCGCTGCCGTCGGCGCTCCCGGTTGCCGGATTCATCATGACAAGGGAGAGCGGACGCATCCTGACCGGCACCACCGGATGCAACCAGATGTCGTCCGGCTATCGCCTTTATGCGGCGACCGGAAGGCTGGAATTCACGAACCTGAGGAACAACCGACGCCTCTGCGACCGTGTCAGCTCCGATACCGAGGAGGCCGTGCTGCACGCGATGATCGCGACGGATTCCTTCCGCATGGTCGGCGGCGATCTCGAGTTGTGGTCGAAGGGAAGCCTCGTCGCCCGCCTCGTGCATCCGGTCCACCCCTTTCGATAGGCCGATAGGCCGATAGGCCAAGAGGAAACAAAGCCGATGTGCGGTCGTTTCGTGCTGTCGACGCCGGCCGATGCGCTGGCTGCGGAATTTTCTGCCTCTACCGGCGGGCTGCTGCTCAGGCCGCGCTACAACATCGCGCCGATGCAGGACATCGTCGTCGTCCGGAGCGACGGCGGCGAGCGAAAGCTATTGACGATGCGCTGGGGCCTGGTGCCGTCGTGGGCGAAGGACCCGTCGATCGCATCGAAACTTCTCAACGCGCGCTCGGAGACCGCCGCGACCAGGCCGGCCTTTCGCGATGCCGTGCGCCGGCGGCGCTGCATCGTGCCGGCAAGCGGCTTTTACGAGTGGAAAAAAGAAGGCACGCGCAAGCAGCCGTGGTACTTCCGCCCGTCGCAGACTTCGTGCACGCTGGCGATCGCCGCGCTTTGGGAGAAATGGAAAAGCCCCGAAGGGGAATGGATCGAGACTTGTTGCCTTCTGACCACCGGCGCCAACACGGTGCTGGCCCCGGTACACGACCGCATGCCCGTGCTGCTCGACCGCGAAGGCGTCGCGCGCTGGCTCGACTCCTCCTGCACCGATCCCGAGCGTATCGGCGATCTTCTCGCGCCGTGCGACGCCGGCGTCATCGAAGGCCACGCGGTCTCCACCGCGGTCAACAGCGTGCGCAACGACGACGCGCGCAACATCGAGGCCGAGCGGCCGGCCCAGGAAGGACTTCCGTTCTAGTGGCGCGGTCCGCTCGCAGGACCTTTCACTGGCCAGCGTGAAGCTCGCCGCCGGTGAGCGTCAGTTCGGTCCCGGCTGCGAAGTCGTTCCGAGCCCGTCGAAGACGCTCCACGAATAGACCGATCCGATGACGTTGTTGTAAGCGGCGCTGGCCGTCGTGAAGTACGCCCACGCGGCGCCCGGCGTCTGCTCGCGAACGTGCTCGAAATAGAACTTGCGCGGCTCGCCGGTGCCGTGGGAGCTGGCCGCGATCCCCTGGTACTTGAGCTGCGTCGAAAACGTGACCGAGCTGCCGATCTGGTACCACGCCTGATTATTCGGCGACAGCCAGCCGTCGCAGGTCTCGTTCGTCGTCGACGTCGATTTACAGCGAAGGCGGAAGAACACCATGCTCTCGGAGTTCACTCCGAGCTGCTCGGTCGAGTACGACGTGGTTCCCCACCCGCTGCCCGTCGCCGTGCGCCACTGGATGCGCGGCTGATTGTCGTCGCCGGTCGTGCAGACGGCGAAATAAGGCGCCGTCGCGCCGGTGCGGCTGGCGCGCGCCATCAGGCAGCCCTTGGTCATCTGGCTCCCGACGTGCGACTCGGCCTGGTGGATGTCGGCTTCCCAGTACGTGTAACCGCCGCTCGTATCGATGTTGCCGGTGGACGGGCCGATCTCGTGGAAGAAGAATCCCGAATCGGTGTTGCCGTCGATGTCCTCGGTGTTGACGAGCAGCGAGATGCCGCTCGGCTGGGCCTCGGCGCCGGTCGGACAGCTGCCCGTGATGCATTCGAACGGCCACAGGTTCGTGTTGTGCGTCTCGGCCCAGGTGTCCTGGTGGTAGTTGACCTTGTCGGTCGCGAGCAGGTGCACGGAGCTGGCCTTGGCGGCCGCGAAGCTCGTGCTGTCGTTCAGATTGTAGTCGCGGCTGATAAAACCGGCGTTGAAGATCGCCTGGGCCTGCGCGGCGTCGACGCCGTCGTGGTTGAAGAAGAGGCGGAAACTGTCGGTGCTCTGGGTGGCCCAGTCGCCGGCGACGTACGCCTGGCGGGCGGGATCGGTCGCGACGGCCGCGGTGCTCGCGTACTGGCCGGAACCGCCGGCGATCACGACGAAGAAGCGTCCTTTCATTTCGGCTACGCTCGGCCAGCGGCACGCGCCCTTGACCGAACCCTGCAGCGTCGTCGCGCCGGGGCAGTCGGCGAGCAGCTCGGCCGGTTTCTTGTTTGCGGCTCCGAGCCAGTTCGAGATCAGGGTGTCGAACGTCGCGCGGTCGTGGCCGGTCGTGAAGTTGTCCTTCAGATCGATGAAGATCGTGATGACTTCGTGGCTCGGATTGATGTCGTGCTCCGACATCACGTTGCGCAGGCAGCCCGACAGGGTTCGGCAGCGGTTATAGCTGTCGTCGGTGTCGTGGTAGACGGCAAAGTCGCCGGCCGTGCCGGTGGCGTGCAGGTCGAACTCCACCGAATGCACACGGTGGTAGACGATCTGGTCGCCGATGCTCTCGACGCGCTCGTACGAATTGTGCGACGACTTCTGCCGTACGTGGTTGTAGAGCGGACCGCTGTAAGAGCCGGTGCCGGCGCCGGCGATCGCAGCGGCAAAAATCGTCGACGAGGCGGCGGCAGCCAGCGCTGCGGCGGTGCGGGAAAGGCGGATGGCCATGAAGCCCTTTTTGAGCGGAAACGTGACGTGTGGTGGATCGGCGCCGGCGTGTCGCGCGAAATCCGACAAGTCGAATAGCAAGGCGGTCACGTCCGCGTCAAGAAAAACATCGCGGGAGCACGCGCTCGACTCGCGGATTTCCATGCGTCCAAGCGAAGCGTGCGTGTAGGCGGCCGACTACTGCGCGCATCGGCTGACGCGCGGCTTCCGGAGCGTGCCTGGAACTGCTCGCGGCGGGCGCCGCCTGTACGCGTTCGACTGCGCCGGATATACAGTCGCGATGCCGCTCGGCGTCCCGTCGTCACTTCGCCACCGCCGTTTCCTGCTGCTGTGGTTCGGGCTCGTCGTTTCGATGGCCGGATCGCAGATGCAGCTTGCGGCGATCCACTGGCACATCCGCTCGATGAGCGATGCTCCCAACCCGATGGAGCTCGGCGGCATCGGGCTCGCGCGCATCCTTCCGGTCATCCTGTTTTCCTTCGTTGGAGGCCCCGTCGCCGACACCTGGGACCGGCGCCGCATCCTGCTCGTCACGCAGACGATCATGACAGGCGTGGCCGCAATGCTCGCGTACCTGACGTTCACGCAGCGTGTCGATCTCGGCTGGATCTACATCCTGACGGCGGTGCAGGCCGCGGCGCTCGCGTTCGATCTTCCGGCTCGCCAGGCGGTGATTCCCAATCTCGTGCCGGTGGTCGACCTGCCGAACGCCTTCAGCATGTCGTCGATCGCGTTCAACGTCGGCGCGATTGCCGGCCCCGCGGCCGGCGGGATCGTGATCGCACGCTTCGGCCTCGCGTACGCATACCTCTTCAACGCGTTGTCGTTTCTCGCGGTCATCGCTGCCCTCGTCGTCATCGGGCCGATCGAGCAGGACCGGAAAACGTCGCCCGGGATCAGCCTGCGCGCCGCGACCGACGGGGCGCGCTTCATTCTTTCGAGGCCGGTAATCCTGTCGAGCATGCTGCTGGATTTCTTCGCGACGTTCTTCGCGTCGGCCAACACGATGATGCCGATCGTCGCGCGCGACATCCTGCACGTGGGAGAGGTCGGTTACGGCGTGCTGGTCTCCGCGCAGTCGGTGGGATCGGTGCTGGCGGCGGCGTTCGTTTCGCAGATGAGCGGGATCCGCCGCCAGGGCCGCACCATCGTTGCGGCGGTCGTGGTGTTCGGCATCGCCACGGTCGCCTTCGGCCTCACCTCGAGCTTCGTGTTCGCCGTCGCCGCGCTGGCCTTGATGGGCGCGGCCGATGCGATCAGCACGATCATTCGCAACACGATTCGCCAGCTCCAGACGCCTGACAGCATGCGCGGGCGCATGAGCAGCATCAGCCAGATTTTCTTCCAGGGCGGCCCCCAGCTCGGCGAGGTCGAGGCAGGCGTGGTCGCAAGCCTGTTCGGCGTGCCGTTCGCGATCGTCTCCGGCGGCATCGGCACCATCGTCGCGACGTTGTGGTTGGTCGCGCGCTGGCCCCAGCTTCGTCTCTACGAGGGCACGCTCCCCGGCGAGGACGTCGCGGCGTAGCGACGCAGGCTGGCGGCCGGCGGCCGCTGGCCGCTCAGATCCCGAGCGCCGTCCTCAGCACCCTTTCGAACAGCGACTGCGGAAGCAGGCGCTTGGCCGGTACGACGATGGTCTGGCCGGTCATGCCGACGACGTGGCGCAGCGACGGGTTCGGGTCTTCCAGCAGTCCCGCAACTTTCTTTGCGACCATCTCGGGCCCCGGCGCCGCCGCTTCGTCCTTGTCCTGCGCCGTTTTCACCTTGTCGAACATCGCAGCGTAGGCGCTACCGGCATCCGCTCCCGAGGCCATCCGGCGGTTGGCCGGAAGATTCGTGCGGATGTCGCCGGGCTCGATCATCGCGACGCGGATCCCGAACGGCCTCAGCTCGTGCCTGAGGCTCTCGGTGAGTCCTTCGACGGCAAACTTGGACGCGCTGTAGAGGCCGCTGAACGGAAGCCCGAGGATCCCGGCCAGGGAGCTGATGTTGATGATGTGCCCACTGCCCTGGCGCCGCAGGATCGGCGTGACTTCGCGGCAGACGCGCAGCACGCCGAAGAAGTTTGTTTCCATTTGCGCGCGGGCCTCGTCGATCGTGCTGTCCTCGATCGAGCCCATCAGTGCGTAGCCGGCGTTGTTGACGACGGCATCGATACGGCCTTCGGCGGCGAGCACTTCGCCCACGCCGCGCCGCACCGAGTCGTCATCGGTGACGTCCATGACGACGCTGCGAAACGCACCTCCAGGTTCGATTCGCGACCTCTGGGCGCCGTAAACCTTGTGACCGAGCGATACGAGATGCCGTGCGCAGGCATCGCCGATTCCCGACGACGCCCCCGTGATCAGAACCGTCCTGCCCACGATCCCCTCCTTGGTGCGCAGACGGTCCCGGTCCTGCCGCGAGAACGTCCGGCCTCTCTTTTTCCCGTCGCCGGCGCGGCCGGCGATTCCCCGCTGCGCTCTTAGCACGTCGCGAGGCTCGCGTGGTACCGGTCCGCGCGGCGGGGAGGGCGCGCAGCGAAGATTGTGTGGACGCGGCGCGGCGATCAGCGTCCGGCGACGCGCCGGATCGTGTTCCCGACGTCGTCGGCGACCAGCAGGGCGCCGCGCTTGTCGAAGGCCACGCCGACCGGACGGCCGTAGGCGATCCTGGCGTCGCCGCTGAGGAATCCGCTGAGGACGGGCACCGGATCGCGGGCCGGACGACCGTCGCGGAAGGCGACGAGAATCACGTCGTAGCCGCTCGGCGGGTCGCGGTTCCAGGAGCCGTGCCGGCCGACGAACATTCCCGGCGCGAAGCCCGGCGGCAGCGCGTTGTGATCCGACCATGCAAGCCCGAGCGACGCGGTGTGGGCGCCGAGGGCGTCATCGGGGACGACGGCCTGGGCGACGAGGTCGGCGCGCTGGGGCCTGACGCGATGGTCGATGTGCGCGCCGTAGTAGCTGTACGGAAATCCGTAGAAGGCGCGATTCTTCCGCAGCCGGGCGATGCCGCACGCGCTCGTGCGGGTAGCGCCGGGCGTGGACGCTTCAGGGCCCCGTCGTGACTTCGAGCTCCTTGACGGCTACTCCATCGCTCCAGGTTCCCATGAAGCGCTGCTGCGGCGTGTTGCCGAGCGCGTACTCGCGGTTCTTTCCGAAGAACGCCGCGTCGGTAAGGGCGTCCAGCAATTTCCAGGTGCCGTAGAAGTCGAGCGCGTCCACGCCGCGCATCGGCGCGGCGCTTTGGCCTTCGCTGCTGCCTGAAGCTTCGCGACGCGCGGAGAGCCGCTGGCGGATCCGTTCACGCATTCGCTCGCGAAACGTGCCGGCCTGCGGCGCTGCGGAGTTTGCCGCTGCGCCTCCTGCGGGCGCGGCCGCGACCGGAGACGTCGCGCCTTCGGCAAAATCGGCGCCGGGTGCCACCGGCGCATAGTGCGTCGCATCGAGCGGCGGCGATCCGTGGTCGTCCGATCGCATCCGCACCATGTTGCGGTTTTCCGGCGGGATCGAGGTCGCGCCGTGAAAGATCTTTTTCGCATCGATGTCGCGCGCAAGCGTGTCGGCGTCGCCGGCAATCGTCACGAGCAGCGTGTCCTTGGGGATTCGGCCGAGGTCTTCCAGGTGCACCGCGATACTGCCGGATTCTGCCCAGGTTTTTCCCGGCTCGGCAGCAAGCACCGCGCGCGGCGCCGGAAGTCCGGACGACGAGGCAAGCGCGGCAAGATTGGCGGCGAGTACGCCTCCCATCGAATGTCCGGCCAGCGCGAATTTGCCGAGGTCGGGGCGCACGTGCGACGGCTCGCTGCCGAGGCGCGCGAGCGCATCCTTGACCGCGGCCAGCGCATTGGGCGTGAAATCCCTGACCGGAGTCCTCAGCGAATCCTGGTAGCGCGGGTAGATGACGATATTGCCGCGGCGAACGAGGTGGTCGATCCAGGAACCGTAGGCTCGCGGATCCATCGCGCTCCAGCCGTGAAGGAAGACGACAACGGGTGCCTGCTCCGGCGCGGGATCGGCAGGCTCGAAGATCGAGTATGCCTTCGCGCCGCTGCCGAACGTCGCGGAGACGACTTTCGCGTGGGTCGCTTCACTGCCGCCGGGACCGGTTTTCGGCTGAGGCGGTGCGGTGGCGGCGACAGCGAGAATAGGGACGAGGCAGAGAGCGGTGGCCAGGACGAAGGGCGGCTTCCTTCCACGACTACTCGTCACGACTGCGTGGCCCCATGCCGAAAAACGCAAGCCTCAGGCGCCGACGAGCAGCCATACTCCAGCCGCCGCGAGCAGCGATCCGCCCGCACGACCGACGAGCACGCCGTGAGGAGCCGCTTTCTCGAGCAGGACGAGGCCCGTCAGAGCGCCGATGAGCGGAAGGCTCATCACGCCGCCGGCGAACAGCAGCAGCATCAGGGCCCAGCAGCATCCGATGCAGAAGAAGCCGTGCTCGACGCCCATGCGAAGCGCACCGCCGATGCCGCGCCTCCAGTGGCGCGCGAGATAGTCGAGCGGGGAGCGGCAGTGGAGCAGGCACGTCTGTTTGGCCGGAGTCCACTGGTAGATGCCGGCGGCGAGCAGGATGACGGCGCTCAGCCACGGCGCCGCAGCCTGCATCATCGGGGAGAGCAGGCTGGTGCTGCTGAGCGCCCACTGCACGAGGGTTGCGGCTGCACTGAACGCCGTCCACGCAAGCAGGTAACCGGCCGCGAACGCATAGCTTCGCGCGACCGGCGCATCGGCGGTTGCGCTGCTGCGCACGATGCGTGCAAACGACAGGATCGTCGGCGCGGCGCTCGGCAGCATCATGCCGACCATCATCGTCGCCCACATCAGGAAGATGAGGGCCGCGTAGCGCAGGTCCCAGCGCCCCTGCATCATCCACGCCGCCGGCCCCTCCATGCGGCCGTACATGTCGAGTGCCGTCGGCACCATCCAGACCCAGGACGCACCGGCGGCAACCGCCAGCGACAGCAGGATCCACGCCCGTTCGCGGCGCAGTGCCGCTTCGAGCGCCGTCGTGCGCGCGACCGCGGTCACTCGACGCGGCGGTGGGCGTCCCAGCCGACGCTGGCCAGGTGGGCGTGGGTTCCGGAATGTTTCATCGCGATGGGACCGCGGCTCGAGATCGCGCCGCTTGCATACTCGGCGCGACGGTATTCGAAGCCCTGGGGCAGCTCGACCAGCGCGCGGTGTTCGGCTCCGGTGATCGGGTTGCGGATCGGCTCGATGGTGACGTCGAGCAACTCGTCGACGCTCACGCGCGCATGTCGCGCATCGACGTCGTGTTCGAACTCGAGCCGGCGCCAGACCGGTGGCTCGACGTGCGGCGTCATCGCAGCGAAGATCTGGAAGAAGGTTCCTTCGTCCGAGACGCTTCCCGATGCGATCGTCTCGATCGCGCGCCGCTGCTCTGCGTTCGCCGTCTCCTGGCCGAACACCTGGCGGTGGCCGTTGCCTTCATGGACGGGACCGGGCCACTTGAGGAGCTGTCCCCATTTCAGTCCGTCGAGCTTCACGTCGCCGAAGTGGCCGCTCGTGATGTGCATGACGAACACGGCCTCGCAGTTGCCGTGCGTCGGCAGCGCGTTGAACTGGCAAGGGCAACCGTACGCGCAGTTGCAACTGCTGATCTCGACTCCGCTGATTCGCCAATCCTTGGCCGCCATGCGCAGGACCTCCGTGCAAGCGGAGAGCGGCAGCTCTCCGCAAGGAAGCTGGGGGATGTGTCGCGACGCGGCGAGTCTTTCGCGACGTGAGCGGCGTCGCAAGGCGCGGCGCGGCCCGCCGTGCCGGCAAGCCGCTGCCGCGCTGCTTTTTTCAGCGACCGGGGAACGGGCCACCCCCGAGTGGGGAAAGCCACATCGTTCAGTGTGCCGGGTGGACGTCGACGGCCAGTGCCTGGCGCGCGACGATCTCGACGACGTCCCCGACCTTCACCTTTTCGAAGTTCGACCGATCCTGGACGTCGACGGTGAACGTCTTTCCTTTTGGTCCGAGCAGCACCGCGGTGCCGGCCTTCGGATCGAGCTTCTCGATCTTCGCGACGATGTGAATCTCCCTGGCGGCGGCGGCGCCCGGCTTCTCGCCGGCCTTGGCGTGGCCCTTGCCTTCGAGACCCGTCATCGACAGCACGGCTTTCTTCGACGGCAACACCTGGAATGCGACAGCCTCGTAGTAGGTGATCACGACGTGGTCGCCTTTCTTGACCTGCGGGAGGTTGCGCACTTCGTCGCCGACCTGCACGGTCTCGACCTCTCCGTCGGATGCCTTGAGCGTCAGGTTGCGGCTGGCGAGGTCCACCTTCTCGACGACCATTGTCGCGGTGATCGTCGCTTCGCGCACGCCGCCCTTGGCGGACGACGCCGTCGCAACCTCGGCAGTCGGAGCCGGCGGCGAAGCAGGCGAGCTGGCTGCGCACGCAGCGGTCATGGCCACGAGGCAGGAAAGGATCAGGCGAAGCATTCTCGGTGACGGCATCAATTGTTCTCCTTGTCGAGCGGTATGCATAGTCGGCGCGCCGGCCGTGCTGCACTGAGCGACAGGACAGGCTAGCAGACCTGCGGCGCGAGGCCACGCAGGCCGTGCGCTCTTTCACACCGCTACGGCAGGATCTCCAGCACGAGCTCGGCGGGACGGCAAAGGCGCGCACCGCCAGAGGTGACGACGATGGGGCGATTCATCAGGACAGGGTGCTGGACCATGAAATCGAGCAGCTCTTCGTCGCTCCATTTCGTGTCGGCCAGGCCAAGCTCCGCGTACGGCGTCCCCTTCTCACGCAGCAGCGCGCGGACCCCGTTTCCCGTCGCGGCGACGATCTCGCGAAGCTTCTGCTTGCCCGGAGGGTGCTTCAGGTACTCGATGACAGTGGGCTCGATGCCATGCTCGCGGATCAGCGCCAGGGTGCTGCGCGAAGTGCCGCAGGCCGGATTGTGGTAGATCGTGACGTCGCTCATGGCGCGTTCCCAGCAGTGGAGCGGCTCACGCGCAGAAGGTCGCAGACTTTCCGTGCGACGTCGAGCGCATCGGCAGCCGCAACCTTCTAAGGCAGCACATCATAGCGGATCTCGAGGATCTCGAGCTGCTCGGCGCCCTTCGGCGTGCGCAGCGTCACGACGTCGCCGACCGACTGGTTCATCAGCGCCCTTGCAACCGGCGAGATCCACGAGACGCGGCCGTTGGCGGGATCGAGCTCATCGATGCCGACGATGCTGATCGTACGCTCGCCGCCGTCGTCGCCGGCGACCGTGACGGTCGCGCCGAAGAATACGCGCTCGTGGCTGCGTCCCGTGTTGTCCACCACGCGTGCGCTGTCGATGCGCTTGGACAGGAAGCGGATGCGCCGGTCGATCTCGCGAAGGCGACGCTTGCCGTAGATGTAGTCGCCGTTTTCGGAGCGGTCGCCGTTGCTGGCGGCCCACGCGATCGTCTCGACGAGCTTTGGCCTTTCACCGTCCCAGAGTCGCGACAGCTCGTCGTTGAGGCGCTTGTAGCCGGCCGGGGTGATGTAGTTCTGGAATCCCGCGATCGACGCGGTTTCCCGGTCGGGATCGTCCTCGTCCGAGTCGGATTCCTTGGTGAATGCTTTGCTCATCGGGGGGTCGACCAGGCCTTCTTTCTCTATGACGCGGCAGCGGCGCCAGTTCCAGTGAAATACTCCAGCGGCATCGGCGTCCAACGCTCGGAGCGCGTTCCCGACGCGCCTTCCGAGGAGGCCCTCATGCGAGGCTGGTCGAGCAAAGGATTGTGGCAGACCGTCGTCCTCGGGGTCGTGGGCATCATCGGTGCCGGAGCAGTCGTGGCAAGTGGCGAAGTGGCGGCCGCGATCCGTGATGGAAATCTTCGCGGCTCTTCTTCCTCAGTGGGATCGCCGGGCTCGCCGGTCGTGACGGCGCAAGTGGTGGTTCCGCCGACGCCTACTTCGTGCTCCTGCGGAGGCTTCATGTGCCAGGGACGCGAGTATCCCGCGTGCACGATCCAGTGCTCGGCGCCCCAGCAGGCCAACTGCCAGTGCGGGTTCTGCGAAAGGACACTCGGTTCCACCAAGTCCACCCAGGTAGGCCCGGTCCAGAACACCTGCGAGTGCCGCTGATCAGACTTTCGGCGTGAACTCCGCGAGGTCGTAAATCCCCAGCGCCTCCTCGATGTCGCCCACGTGTCCGACGATGGACTCGAAGCCGCCGCGACCGAACAGCTTTTCTTCCTGGTCCTCGAAGCGCTCGCCGAGCGCGTCGTACTGCCGGGACGAGAACACGCGGTGCATCGCCGGGAACAGCACCGTATCCTCGCGCGCTTCGTGAGGTGCGTACATGCGCACGAACTGGCGCAGCGAGCGCGCCAGCGTCGGTCGGTCCGCGGCGGAGCCTTTTGCCAGCGTGCGGACGTCATCGGTGACGCGCCTGCCCGCTTCGTGCTGCCTGCGCAGCTCGGCGACGAGATCGGTGAGTATCCCGGCCTTTTCAAAGGCCGGGAACAGGAAGTTCTCTTCGAGCTTCTCGTGATAGTCCTCGACGAAGCGCCGCACCAGGTCGGCCGACTCGACGACTGCTCGAGCAGGGAATTCCTGTTTCGCGTCGATGCGCCGCGCGACTTCATCGTAGATCAGCAGGATGCGTTTGAGCACTCCGTGCTCGCGCATCAGGTCTTCGGCGGGAGAGACCTTGTCGTTGCGCGCTTGCGCCGGCAGCGCGGCGGCCACCACGACAGCACCGGTCGAGCCGGCCAGGAGGAGGAATCGGCGTCGCGTCGAGAGAGGCATCGGCATGCCGGTGAGATTTCGTCCACTGCGTTTGGATTGCAAGGCCCGACACGCTGCGCGGCTCCGCCTGCGGGTGCGCGGACGCGACATCGCGCCCGACACGGGGGACCGGGCGCGTTCAGCGAAATCGCGCCGGCCGCTTCTCGAGGAACGCCGTGACCGCTTCGCGATGTTCGGCAGATTTCCAGCACTCGCGCAGCATCTGCGATTCGAGCTTCTGCGCCGCTGCAAGATCGCTCTCGGCTGCGTTGCGCGACAGCAGCTCCTTCGTCATGCGCAGCTGGGGATCGGGGTTTTGCGCGATCATCGCCGCGAGCGCGAGCGTTTTCGGCATCAGCTCTTCGGGTGAGGCCAGGTGGTCGGCCAGGCGTATCGCGAACGCTTCGGCCCCCGAGTAGAGCCTTCCCGCCAGGCACATCTCGCTGGCAGCGCCGAAACCGACGCGGCTGGTGAGCAGATGCGTGCTTGCGAGTTCCGGCACCAGCCCCACCTTGATGAACAGCATGCCGAACTTCGCCTTCTCGGATGCGACGATGATGTCGCACGGAAGGATCATCGTCATGCCGATACCGACTGCGGCACCGTTGACGGCGGCGAGGATCGGCTTGGACCGGCGCATCAGCGCGACCCAGTCCAGTCCGGCCGGCATTCCACCCGATCCGGACGCGGTATCGCTGCCGGGATCGACGCCGTCGAGGCGCGACTTGAACGTCGCTTCCATGTCCGCGCCCGCGCAGAAGCCGCGGCCGGCGCCCGTCATGACGATGGCACCGACGGAAGGATCGGCGTTGGCCGCCTCGATTGCGGCCGCCTGCTCGACCGCCATCGCGGGCGTCCACGCGTTCAGCTTGTCCGGACGGTTGAGCGTCAGGACCATGACGGCTCCGTCCCTCTCGACGCGAATCAGCTCATAGCCCATGGTTCACCTGGCCAATCGGCACAACGTTGGCGGGGCCGTGAGCCCGCGCCGCTGCGCGCATATCACGATCCCGGGACATGGCGCGAGAGCGGTCGCTTCAGGACGCAGTTGCCCACGCAAGAATCGCCGCCTTTTCGCTGTCCGAAAGCCGGGCACCCGGGTGAAAGAACGTGTAGTCGCCGGGCGGCATGTCGCCCTTGCGCACGACTGCGGCGATGAGCTGCAACAGCGCGCGGCGCCGCGCGTCGTCGTAGGTGGACCAGCGGTCGAAATCGAGCGCATCGAGCGTGTGCTGGGGAATCCAGTACGAGAACGCGATCTTTGCGTTCCACGGCGGAGCTTTGGTCGCCGAATGACAGTCGTAGCACGCTCTTCGCAGTGCGCCGTCCACGGCGGCCACGCCGGCTACCGGTGAGCGAGCGGCCTCTGCGAGCGGGGCCGGGTTTTGCGCGGCGCACCCCGCGAAAAACGTCGAGGCAACGACGACGGCGGCCAGCAGGCTGCCTGCCGGGCTGACGCGGACAGCAGATTCTCGAGGGTTCATTCGTGGATCACTCATGAGAACTGATTCGCATTTGCGCCATGACGGCATCGTGAAGGAGACACGGGAATCGCCATTTCAGGTTTGCCTCTCTCCTGTCAGCCGGCCCGCGACGATCGGGAGAAGGAACCCCATCCAAACGGCCGTCGCCGCAAGAAAAAATACTGCCGCCGTGGCCATCCACGCGTTGCGGTGGGCGGCTTGCACCGTCATCGCGACGCGCGAGACCAGCGCCGCGCCCATCAGCAGCGCGATCGCACCGACCTGCCAGGGCTGTCCCGAGACGAGGTCGCCTTTTCCGCCGTGGGCGAGCACGACGTGAGTGCCGACCGCCAGCGAAAGCGTCGCGAAGCCTCCGACGAAGCTCACGTGAAGGCCGGCCTCGTAATAATCGGGCCACAGCGCCGCTGCGGCGAATCCGGTCGGAAGCATCCATGCCGCGATCCAGACCAGGCGCCGGTTCCAGCCCGGCACGCTCGGCAGCCTCCACAGCTGGGCGCCAAACAGCAATTCTGCGGCAACGACCGCCGCACGAAGAGCGCATCCTTCGCGAATCGACCCGAGCTGCTGCACGAAAAAGCTGGCGACCAGAATGGCCGCGGCCACGAGGTGAAGCGTCACGGCCGCAAGCTCTCCCTTCGCGCCGGACGGGCCGGGTCCCTGGCCGCGGGTAATCATCGGAAGCAGGAAGCCCCCGACTCCGACGACGAGAGACGTGAACACGCCCTGCAGCACGAGTTGCTGGCCGAGTTGGTGAAGCCACATGCCCGACGGACCTCGCGACGCCCCGACGCCGGTCATCACCGAGCCGCACAGGCCGACCAGCAGCGCGACGGGAATCCATACGAAGCTCGCCGGCGGTCGGCGCAGTGCCGGCGCTCGCCTGGCGCGCACCACCGCGAATCGCAGCAGAAGGCCGCACGCGAGGACCCATCCGAGCTGGGACATCGCCCACTTCTGCAGCCACGCAGCGATCACCGTCGAAACCGGAGCCGCGATGCCGGCAATCATCTCCATTGTCGACGGCGGAGCGCTGCCGGTGCGCCGCGGGATCATGGTGAACAGGAAGCCGATCGCGAAGCACAGCAGGAAACCCTGCACCTGGGTCATGCCGTGGAAGATCCAC